>JAISZV010000019.1 GCA_031284475.1 Proteiniphilum sp.
ATAATCTTTTTTACATAGTGTTTATCTTTCATCTCATCCATTACCTTATTTCAAAAATAATCTTCTTGTTTTTAACCGATTAACAAATACACATAATTCTTGTGGAATAAAAATCCATAAAATATTCTCATTGTATGCTTTACTTTCAGCAGTTCAAGGAATGAGCCTAATATGTTCCGCTCATTTGGCATGATTATCGATCCTTTATTTTTTGCTTGTGAAGATAAACATAAATTCCCGAATCAGCCAAATGTTTTTGATTTTTTTTAGATGACAGATTCAAGTAACAAATGCAACTTTACGAAAGAAACTATTCTTAGGTGTATCAAAGTTAAGTTTTTTTCTTGGTCTTCGGTTGATTTTATATTGAATATTTTTGATAAAATCGTCATCATGATTCGCAAATGGCTGTTTTTTAGGAATGTATTATAGTATTAATCCATTAGTATATTTGTTCAATCCTCTTTCCCATGAAGAATAGGGATGCGCAAAATAATAATCGGCGTACTCTTGCGCCATGCGTGCCGAATAGCCGCGCTTATGGCTGTTACGCTTGAGTTCCCGACTGATAACCGATTTGTCTTTTCCCAACAGTTCGGCTATTTCTTTTTGACTCTTTCCTATCCGGAGTAATATTTCTATTTCGTATCTTTGTTCCCGGGTTAAATGTTTTTTATTTTTCATTACAACTACAAAGTAAAAACTTTTTTCTCAACCTCTGATAAAGGCATGCCCCTATCAGAGGTTTTTTTCTTACTTCAGTTGCATTTATTAATTGAACTTGCGTAATGGAAACGGATATTTTGCAGGCTGTTTCAGGAGCCTTGCAGATAAAAGAAATTTTCTTCGCCGAACCGCATATCGAACCGCCCGTTGGAAAAAGCGACCAGTTCACCGTCAACGGTTGCTTTGAATGAGAATGTACCTGACAGGACAACGCTTTCCGGTTCCCTGTCTATCGACATATTCTGCGCCCGTTTAATAGTGAATGATCCGTTGAGTATTTTCAATTCCGTTGGCTGGGTATAGTAGAGTAGGGCGACCGCGCACTCCTCTCCCGACAGATCGAAACTCTTGCCGTTTAAGGAGATAAGGCCGGAGTAAGAGGAGGGAAGGTATTGCGGCAAGGATACTTTCAGCGTGTAGTCGTCGGAACCCGTCGCTGCGGAAAAAAAGATATGGCACGAGTCGTTTTCCACCACTACTTTTGAAGGATCATGGAGCCATTTGGTAGTCAACGGCAATAATCCCCAATAGACCCCGAAGCTGTTGTAACCTTTCTCCGAGTAGATGGGAAGCCCGGGATTGTCGGCGTCTTCGATAAATACCGAGTTGGAGATACGGTAGTCAAATTCATTCATGCATCCTCCCGCGACGGAGAGGAAAAGGATAACGGAAAATAGATGTATATGCTTCATATCTGTAATTTTTTTAAGCCTGTTTTACTTAGGTGTGAAAAAGTTGATGGGGTATGCTATTTTAAACTGGAATCCCGTTAATATAGGAGTAGGAGTAAGCAGGGAAAAATTGTTTTGCGTGAGAAAAAAGGGAAAGGTATTCTCGACTGATAAATTCATCTTGTTGTGGATAACAAACCGTATTCCGAAACTGGCATAAGCGTTGGAGGAAAAGTCGGAAGGCGAAGCGCCTATGTCGGCAAGTATTTCATCTTTATGTTTTTCCATCTCTTTTGAAACAAAGTCGAGTTTCGTGTTCCCATGTATTTTTACCCCGGCCTGTACGCCGCCTTTCACGTAACCCTGCCATCTGCTGCGATGGCCCCACAGCACTACCTCCAACTCTAAGGGAACGCTCAAATATCCCAGGGATTCATCGACGCCGTAAATGCGGAAAAGGTCAATCCCCTGGTCGGACGGATGGAACAGGTAAAGGCGGGCGGAGGAATTTCCCAAAGGCCTGATCCGTTCGTTTATCCTGTTGTACCGCAGTCCCGATGTAATGGCGAACCTTTTGTTGGGCAGGGAAAATTCTGTTTTCAGCCCCATGTAATGGATTTCCCCGTCTCCTATAACATTCGTGTTTTCGTAATAATTATCGTACTGGGAGTAATAACTGCCGCCGGCTTCACGAAAATCCCAGCAGTCGTTGATTTTTCCAATCAATGGGGTGATCCCGTATTCAACGCCTATGCGGAACCGGGACGATTGCTGCGCTTCAACAGCAATGAAAGAACAAAGCAAGAGTAGTAATAGTAAGTATTTCATATCGGTATTTTTTTTATGCCAAAGCCCTGAGTGAGCGCTTGGCTTAACAGAAATATATATTGTTAGAGTGCATTTTATCGTAAGATGCAAAAGTAGAAAAATGTTGCTTGCAATAAAACTAAAAAATGTAAATAATTCTTATTCATGATAGATAAAGGGCGAGGCGTTTTATATCCGGTTGCATCCGGTTGGGCTAAATCCGTAAATCCGGCAGATAAAATAACCGCCCGTGCAATAGATAAGTTTCACCGGTTTTTTCACTAAAATCCACTCATTATTCATTATCTTTGGCTCACAATAATATACTCATGTGTATCGCTAAAATATCATTCGTTATGAAATGAACATTATAACCGTTCTCACGCAGGAACATGATCTAAAGCGAGTTTCATGCGATACATTTGAGAATAAATAATTTTGATACGGTGCGGTCATTGTTTGCGGGTTACTGAATAAAACGGTCAATTATGGGACATTTACTTTTGTGATTTTTGACCAGGTTACCAAAGAAATTGTCTTCCAACAGGAACATTCCGGCAAAGCGCGCGGTTTCGGCCTTCGCAATTTCTGGGCAGGCGCGCTTCTCTCCGCGATGAAGAGGCTTTAGGTACGCTAAAATGCAAACCGGAAGCCTATTTTTATCCCCTGTTTTTTTGCTCCGGGCAGGTCGAGGTGAGTGAACCGGCGGAAGTAATCCACACGGAAAACTTTGAAAATATTCTCCACGCCCACGCTCCCTTCCATATACACATCGCCGCGCATCGGGTGTGCGGCCTGGGGAAAGACAAACAAGCCATAACTCTTTGCCGGATTGTTTTTGTCCGTCAGGTTGCCGTAGTAACCGCCGAATGTGGCCACTTCGCGCAACTGCAATTTTTTGAGCAGGGGGATGCGGTTCAGGATCCACCCTTTCAGAAAATAGGTTACATGCAAGGCGACATACTCATCCGATACAAACTCAAACGGTTGCATCAGGTGAAAACGGTTCTTTTCGATAAAGACGGACGGATTTACTTCCGGGCTTGCAAGCATTGGAAACGGCGTCCGGTTCCATACTTTTCCGGCGGAGAGATAGCCGTCGACGTGGCCGAACGAAGACAACCAAAACCTATCCGAAACGCTTACCTGTGATTGGTGATAGGCATAGTCGCCGCCCGAAAATCCACGGTAGGCATACTCATGTATCAGTTTCAAACGGATGTTGTCGTTGATGAAATTGATCTTGCCATTGCGTCCTTCCCTGTTCGCGCCGTAATCTTGCATGCCCGGTGCGAACGAAATTTCACCGCCCACTTTCGACAGTTTGAAGCCCGGAATTTCCATCAATTCATTTTCATTTACTTGCAGGCGATACTCTAATGCGCCGGCCGGTACGTCTTTGCTGTGTTTCCACCATGCCGAGATACCCATTCCCGACGGCCAATCGACCGTATAGGCCAATTTGTACCGGTTCTGATAACTCCGGTTGGCGATACCGGCTGTGCCGAGCGCCACAAACAGGTTGTCTTTTAGGGCGTCGTTCATTTGCATGCCCAATGAATAGAGGTCGTATTCGGCGGTGAACGAAAGATCGTTGCGCGGATATTCCCGGAGGTAATTCTGCTTTTGCACGAATGAATAGCTCGCTGTGCCGGAATATTTACACTTTTGGTCTTTGAAACCGTAGGCGCCGTAGCCCGACAGAAAAATATGCGGATGCAAATGCGCTGTGGTCATTGCGCCGAGCCGGAGACGCTCTCCTTCAATAGGATTACTGCCGTAGAGCGTCCATACCGGCCCTATGTCGATTTTGCTTTTCTCGCGCCGTTCGTCCGATGTTTTGACGTAGCCGGTGATGATGATCTCAAGGAATTTCTCAAACCCCTTGTATATCCGCACTTCCTGTAATTCGTCCATCAGCTTGGGCAAGCCGGCCTCCGTTCTTTGCAGCGCTACATGCCGGCGGTTTTGCCAAAACGCTTCATCCCGGTTTTCAATGCGCTCTTTGTCCCGGTTCTCCATTTGCCGGTATGAACGAACCTGGTGTGCATACACTTTGGTAAGGAAATCGGTCATGGCGAAATTAGCGTACACGTCTTCTTTCTCATTTGTCCAAAAGCCGTTTTCCTGCAGGTTGAAATGCTGAATGATCCGCAAATTCTCAAGAAAATTGATATTCAGATTTTGCGGTATGGAGAGATCGGCGCGCTTGACGGCAAAATTATTGTCGATGGCGATATAGAGATTTCCGTTGAAACTGTAACTCTCAGGGTTAAACGGAAAAAAAGCCATATTCACACACCGCATATTGTCGATCATCAGCGTGTCCTGGATAAAGAATTTGTAATAAAGCGTGGCCAATGCCGATGATGTGGGGCTAACGAATTTATTGAGCAGCACATCTATATTGTCGTCGTAGACGTCCACTTCGTGAAACGCCTGCTCCAAAAAAACATCCATTGCGCCGTCGTTGAATGTCTCTTCCACGCCCACGCTTCGTTTGGCGATTGTATTTTTTTGCAGATCGCCCGAAATTTCGCCGGTGCGCACGTTCGCCAGCGTTTCGCGCATTGAGAGTGTCAGCACCTGCTTGCCGGTGAAAACGGATGTATCTAAATGATTCTCGATAAATCCGAAATTCTTTTTCAGAAAACGGTTTTCGAGTTTGAAATTATCCCAGTAAAGCGTCAGTTTTTCGTATTGTTCGTATTCAATTCCGGGGGCGTTTTTCATTCGGTTTTGCTCTTTGCGCTCAATGACCCGTTGCATGAGTTCCACTGCCGGATTGTTTTTACGCGAATAGCGCCGGTTGTTGGGCCTCACCACCACTTCGGTCAGTCCGATGGTGGACGGATTGAGCCGGATCCGGATAATCCGGCCTGCGTCGATGCGTTCCGGCAACGCTTCGGTTTTTGTGTCAAAGCCAATTGATGAGATTGTAATTCTCCTGTTTTCAGGTAAATATTTTATGCTGAAATATCCGTCGATGTCGGTAGCGGTGCCGATGGTTGTGTTTTCTAATTGCACCGAAGCAAATGAAACCGGCTCGCCGCTTACGCTGTCCGTTACAACACCTTGTATAAAAACGGATTGTTGAGCCTGCAACGGGAGGAATAGCGCTGAAAAGCAGAAAACCGGGAAAATGAAGTAAAAAATATATGTATGAAGTCTTTTCAAAATTGAACTGGTTTTACAAAAGCGCGATACCTCGCTTGCACCGCTAAAGTGCAAAGGTACAATTTTCCTTTGTGGAATCGATATTTGGCGTCACAAAAAAAATTGAGTACTTTTGTGGGCAATTAGAATTTCTTCATTTATGCAGTTAAAAATTGTCGAAATAACTGAAAAAGGTGTTGATATAGATGAAATTGAGGAATTACTCTTTAGTGGTGCAAAAGTTGAGGTATCATCAGAATTAAAAGATAGAGTTTCAAAAAGTTTTCATTTTCTACAAGAATTTTCCGTCGATAAAGTAATTTACGGCGTCAATACCGGTTTCGGGCCAATGGCGCAATATCGTATCAAGGATGAGGAAGTTAATCAGCTTCAATACAACATCATCAGAAGTCACTCCGTGGGCGCAGGGCCTCCCATTGAGCCTGTTTACGTGAAATCGGCAATTATAGCCCGCCTGTGCACGTTCGTACAAGGCTATTCGGGCGTTCATCCCGACCTGATTCAAACGCTTACCGACTTTATCAACTTCGATATTTGTCCTTTTGTGCCTGAGCACGGAAGTGTAGGCGCCAGCGGCGACCTGGTGCAGTTGGCGCATATCGCACTCGCATTGATTGGTGAAGGCGAGGTATTTTACAAGGGCAAACTGCAACCCACTGCCGAGGCGATGACGCAAACCGGCGTCAATCCGTTTGAATTGTGCATCCGCGATGGTTTGGCGCTCACAAACGGCACGTCTGTGATGACCGGCGTGGGGTTGATAAATCTCATTTTTGCAAAAAGGCTGCTCAATCACGCCCTTGCGGCCTCGGCAATGATGAATGAAATAGCCCAATCGTATGACGATTTCCTGTCGCCCGAACTCAACTCCGTCAAGCGGCATGGCGGGCAGGCGGAAACCGCCGCGTTTATGCGTGAATGGCTCAAAGACAGTAAATTGCTTCGTAAGCGCGAGAGCGAACTTTACAACGGAACCAAAGCGCCGCATTTTGCGCAAAAAATTCAGCCCTATTACTCGCTCCGGTGTGTTCCGCAAGTGCTCGGCCCCGTGTGGGACGCTGTGGAAAATGCACGGAAGGCGCTCATAGACGAGTTAAATTCGGTGAGCGACAATCCAATCGTAGATTATTCTTCGGGAAGCATTTATCATGGCGGAAATTTTCACGGCGACTACGTTTCCTTTGAAATGGACAAGTTGAAAATTGCCGTAACCAAAATGATTATGCTGATGGAACGCCAGCTCAATTACCTGATGCATGATAAAGTGAATGAAATTCTTCCGCCGTTCGTCAATCTCGGCGTACTCGGACTCAACTACGGAATGCAGGCCATGCAGTTTACTGCAACATCTACCACGGCCGAATGCCAGACGCTTTCTTATCCGATGTATCTGCACAGTATTCCCAATAACAACGACAATCAGGATATTGTGAGCATGGGCGCCAACTCGGCGATGCTTGCCAAAACGGTTATCGAAAATGGATTTCAGGTAATGGCGATCCATTATATGGCGATTGTTCAGGCGATTGACTGTTTGAGAGCGGTAGAGAAATTGTCCCGGAAAAGTCAAGGGATTTATCGTGAGATCAGAAGTTTTTTTCCTGCTTTTGCGGATGATAAGCCCAGGTACAAAGATATTGGGCGGGTTGTTGAATATCTGAAGGCCAAAAAGATTGTATCATGACAAAATATGCACTCGTAACGGGCGGAAGCCGGGGTATAGGGCGGGCGATCTGTATTCGCCTGGCGTCGATGGGTTATGCCGTGCTGATAAATTTCAATAACAGCCCACAAGAAGCGGAAGAGACGTTGGCCGCAGTCAGAAATGCAGGCGCTGACGGCGAATTGATACGTTTCGATGTAACCGACCGTGAACAGGCGGAGACAGCGCTTAACCGGTGGGCTGCAAATCATCCCGGCGATTATATCGAAGCGCTCGTGAATAATGCAGGCATCCGCAAAGATAACCTGATGCTCTGGATGGAACCACACGAATGGGACAGTGTGATTAATGTGAGCCTTAACGGATTTTATAATATCACTCGCCTGCTGCTTAAAAATATGGTTGTGAAACGCTTTGGCCGGATTGTGAATATTGTATCTTTGTCGGGCATAAAAGGTATGCCGGGTCAAACAAATTACTCCGCCTCCAAAGCCGGTGTGATTGCCGGAACCAAAGCGCTTGCACAGGAGGTGGCAAAAAGAGGAGTTACCGTGAATGCCGTGGCGCCGGGTTTCATCAAATCGGATATGACGCAGGATATGGATGAAAACGAGCTGAAAAAAACAATCCCCTGCGGACGGTTCGGAACACCCGAAGAAGTGGCGGCGCTCGTCGGTTTTCTCGTTTCTAAAGAAGCCGGCTACATCACGGGAGAAGTGATCTCGATCAATGGGGGGATTTATACGTAAATCATTATATGAACAGAGTAGTTATCACGGGAATGGGTATTTATTCCTGTATCGGAAAAAACAAAGACAACGTTCGTCAATCTTTATACGAAGGGAAATCGGGTATTGGGTTTGATCCTGTACGAAAAGAGTTTGGCTTTCGTTCGGGGCTTACCGGCATACTTGAACTACCCGATCTGAAAGCCCTGCTCGACCGCCGTCAACGTGCAGGTATTCCCGAACAGGGAAAATATGCCTATATCGCCACCCTTGAAGCCTTTGAACAGGCAAAAATCGACCATGATTTTCTGGAAAACAACGAAGTGGGCATTCTCTACGGCAACGACAGTTCCACCCAACCCGTTATTGAGGCTTGCGATATTATCCGCCAAAAAAGAAATACGGCATTGGTGGGTTCAGGCTCCATTTTTCAGAGTATGAACTCTACCATCACGATGAACTTGTCGGTAATATTCAAACTGAAAGGAATAAATTTCACCGTTTCAGGCGCTTGCGCCAGTGGGTCGCATGCCATCGGTATTGGTTATCTGCTTATCAAGCATGGCCTTCAGGACTGTGTTGTATGCGGAGGCGCACAGGAAGTAAATATGTTTTCCATAGGTAGTTTCGACGGGCTTTCGGCATTCTCGGTGCGCGAAGACGAACCGGCAAAAGCATCGCGCCCATTCGACAGAAACCGCGACGGATTAGTGCCGAGCGGCGGCGGGGCCACGGTTATTCTCGAAAGTTATGAGTCGGCGGCCAGGCGCGGCGCGCCCATTCTTGCCGAAGTGGCGGGTTATGGGTTTTCGTCCAATGGGAACCATATTTCAGTACCCAACGTGGATGGACCGAAACGCTCATTAGAGATGGCGATCCGCGACGCCGGCGTTTCGCTCGAAGAGATCGGTTATCTCAACGCGCACGCCACTTCCACGCCTGTGGGCGACCTGAATGAGGCCAAAGCCATTGACGCCGTTTTCGGCGGCCATAAACCCTATGTGGGATCCACCAAAGCGATGACCGGACACGAAATGTGGATGGCCGGTGCGAGCGAAGTGATCTACTCTATGCTGATGATGCAGAATGATTTCATCGCTCCAACCATCAATTTTGAACAGGCCGATGACGACGCTCCGTTGCTCAACATCCCGGCGAAAACCATTCACCGTTCGTTCGATACCTTTTTGTCAAATTCGTTTGGTTTTGGCGGCACCAATTCATCGTTGATAATCAAAAAATTCAAGCAATAACAACATAAATCATCTTTTTATTGGATCATGGATAAAACGGAACTTATCAAACTCATTAACGAAAACCTGGCAGAGGAGTTTGAAGTGGATATTGAGACCATTACGCCTGAAGCGCACCTGATGGAAACGCTCGACTTAGACAGTCTCGATCTGGTGGATATGGTAGTGCTGATAGAACAGAATTTCCACTTCACCCCTAAAGCGCCCGATTTCAGGGAAATTTCCACTTTTCAAGACTTCTATGATTTTGTAGAATCCAAAATGAATGAACGGCAATAACGGCAAAGAATGGAGCGGAAAAACACGCGGCGGCTCTTTCGGTTATCGTTTTTTTATTGTTCTGATCGACCGGTTGGGAGTACGTTTCGCGTATGTTTTTTTGGCTTTTGTCGTTATCTATTTTATTCCTTTTGCCCCAAAAGCCACCGTAGCATCATGGTGGTACGCACGGAATATACTGAAAAAAAGCCGCTTTCGGTCGTCCGTTTTCCTGTTTGCGAATTATTACCGTTTCGGACAGACGCTGATTGATAAAGTGGCTGTTTCGGCAGGGAAAAAAGACCGGTACGAGTTTGTTTTTGACGAATCGTATCCCCGTTTTCTGGAAATGTTGAACCAAGAGAATGGCGCTATTATGGTGAGCGCCCATGTAGGTAATTGGGAAATCGGCGCCCCTTTTTTTGATAAATACGGCAAAAAGATGCACGTGGCCATGCTTGATGCTGAGTACCGGAAAATCAAGAAAATGCTCGAACAGCATAGCGAAAACCGTAACTATAACGTGCTCCCGCTCGATGAGACGGACGGGCTGTCGAATATTTTCAGGGCAAAAGCCATACTCGACCGCCGCGAATTTATCTGCTTTCAAGGCGACCGCTTTTTAGGAAACACACAGACTGCCGAAGTAGGATTCCTGGGTAAAACGGCCCGTTTTCCTGTCGGCCCTTTTCTGTTGGCTTCGCGCTTGCGGGTTCCCGTGATCTTTTATTTCTCCATGCGTGAACAGGGCGCAAAGTACAAATTTTACTTTCAGATGGCTCGGATCGAATCGACAGAAACCGGAAAGTCCGGAGAACCCGGAACAGAATCAGCGGTAAAAACCGGGACAAGCTCCGGAATAAAACCCGAAATCCTGCTTTTGGAGCAATATGTCCGGGCGCTGGAAGATATTGTGCGAAAATATCCGCACCAATGGTTCAATTATTACCGGTTTTGGAAAGGAAACTAATGTGTCAATGTGCTAATGTGACTAATGTGACTAATGTGACTAATGTGACTAATGTGCCAATGTGACTAATGTGCCAATGTGACTAATGTGCCAATGTGACTAATGTGCCAATTTAATGATTCAATGATTCAAATAATTATCAATTGTCAATTATCAATTATCAATTGATTATAGTACTCAATTAAGCCAGGCATGGGCGATTGGGCAATTGCGCCGATCTCAATCCCTTTTTGGGCCGCGACTTCCTTCAACGGACCGGAGAAATACCAGGCAATGGAACCCACAAAATTAACTTTATTTTTTTGATAATCGTATTGCATGACGTTTCTTTCAAAAAAACCGGAAAAACTGTCGGTAACGATCCGTCGGATACTCCTGTCGTTGATATGTTTGAGCAGGAAAGGGGAGAGGCTTGCCAGAAACCGGCTCGGAAAAGGTTGGCGGTACACCTTGTCGATGATAAGGGCGGGAGTAAGCTCATACTCGTCGAGCAACTCCTCTTTCAACCCTTCAGGGAGCTGATCCTTTAACGCATCGCCTAACAGTCGCTTTCCCAATACGGCGCCGCTCCCTTCGTCGCCTAAAATGAAGCCGAGCGGGGAGACCTGTTTCACAATGGCGGAACCATCCCATTGGCAGGAGTTGCTTCCGGTACCCAGGATGCAGGCGATTCCCGTCCCGCGTCCGCAAAGGCTATGCGCCGCTGCCATTAAGTCGCTGTAAACATGAATGGTATCGACCGGGAACGATTGGCGAATGGCTTCACGTACCAACGTTATTTTTTCAGGGATACCCCCTGCCCCGTAGAAGTAAATAGCCTGTATATCTTTATTTTTCAGAATGGGATGTACGTTCAGGCTAATCTCCCGGGCAATCTCTTCCTGTGTCTGAAATACCGGGCTGACGCCGTTGCCGGTAAACCTGTGTATAACTTTTCCGGACGCTGCAAGACACCAATCGGTTTTGGTTGCGCCGCTGTCGGCAATTAAAATTCCCGAATCTTCTATTTTCATGACTATTATCTTCTATCGTGCGAAGCGCATTATCCTTTATCGCAACGCTGTTGCCGATCATATCTTGATATAAATATTTCGTTTGTAAAGGATATACCCGAAAAGCCAGCAGACGGTAACGAACAGAAGGGCGTAGAGCAGCGATCCTAAATAATTGCCTGCCCAGGGGCGCAACAATACTTCGTAGGTAAACGTTTTTACGGAGATCAATTCGCCTTGCCGGACAAACCGGATATTGGAAACCAAGGCGCCCAATATGCCGGCGAAGACATACACGATCAGCGGATTTACGCCGAAAGCATGGAAAAACCTGCTCCATTTTTCTTTTTTATTGATATCGATGATCAGGATAAGCAATCCCAGCAGTTGGGCGGCAAAACCTGTAGTGGTAAGGACAAATGTGGGACTCCATATTTTTTTGTTGATGGGGCATCCGTATTGCAACAGCAACCCGGCGAACACAAGTACGGTACCCCAGGTCAACAGTTGTTTTATGCGGGTGAGATTGTCTTTGTTCTCAACGATCAATTTACCGAAAAGAAATCCGATCAGCACATGGGCGATAGAGGGGAGCGTACTGAGCAGGCCTTCCGGGTCGAGTGCGATTTGTTCTCCCTCCGGCGTTCGGTCGAAGTAGATATGGTCGGTACTCCACAACGACCTGTCGATCACGGCAATTATGTTCTGTTCCGACATCTCGAAACCTTTTCCGAATTGTAATACCAGAAAATATCCCAATAGCAACAGGCCAATTACCCACGGCAAATATTTACTTTTCACAAATATTGCTGTCAGCGCTGCAAAGCCGTAAGCCAGCGCCAATCGTTGCAGTACGCCCAATATGCGGAGGGCGTTGAAATGGGCGGCGGCTTCCGTGAAAGATTCTCCCGACGCCAATCCCCTGCACAATTGCCCGAACCAGCCCAGCGCCAACCCGATCGTGAAAATAAGGATGGTACGCCGTACAATTTTCCATATAGAAGCTTTAGATGGCGCAAAGCGGAATTTTTGCAACGACATAAAAGTGGATACTCCCATGATAAACATAAAGAACGGGAATACCAGGTCGGTGGGGGTGAGTCCGTGCCATTGCGCATGCCTGAGGGGGGTATATACATAATTCCATGAACCGGAATTGTTGACCATGATCATGCCGGCGATAGTGATCCCTCTCATGATATCCAGAGAAAGCACGCGGTTGTTCTGTGGAAGAACGGTTGTTGTATTCATATATTTTTATCTGATAAATGATAGTACCTCGCTTCGCGGGTGATAATATTCCTTTATAAGGCGAGGCATATCGTCTGTAAAGGTAGTATTTTTCGTTAATTTCCCGATCGATTCTTCGTCTTTTATTCAATAACGCAGATTCAAGCAACAAATGCAACCGGCCTGTCGACCAAACTGAAAACGGTTGAAAAAAGGTTGCCTAAGACGCAGACAACTCCCCCGACGCTGTCGGGAAAGTTGCCTCCCATGTCGGCAAGTCGATTTCATTTGCAACTTCAAACTCCGTTTGCATTTATTAATGGAACTTTCCCAATAATTACGAATATCGCCGAAACGATGGTTTTTGGAAAATTCCGGACGGATAAAATCGTTGCCGCTCACTTGACGCATTAACAGACCGGCCTATTAGCCATATTACTGTTTCAATCGGGTTGCCGTTCTGTTAATTCTTGGGATGGGAGTTCTTTTTAGTTTTCCCGAAATCCTTATCTACTTTCGTAAAGGGGATCAACAAGAGGGTAGGGATAGTAGCTATCATGATGAAAACAAAGAAATTCACATATCCCAGTTGCTCCTGGATCCAGCCGGCAGCCATGCCGGGGAGCATCATACCCAGCGCCATGAACCCGGTGCAGATGGAGTAATGCGCTGTTTTATGTTCTCCCTGTGAAAAGTAGATAAGGAAAAGCATATAGGCCGTAAATCCAAAGCCGTAGCCAAGTTGTTCAACAGCCACTGCTACATTTACCCAAACGAGATTTTCCGGTTGGTATACCGCCAGCAAAAGATAGGCCAGGTTGGGTAAGGTGATAGCCAGCGCCATGGGCCAAAGCCAGTATTTCAACCCCCGGCGCGACGCCACAATACCCCCTATGATACCGCCGGCAGTCAGCGCTATTACGCCAACCGTACCATACGCGAAACCCAGTTCCTGTGTACTTAACCCCACTCCTCCCACTTCTCGGGCGTCGAGTAGGAATGGCGCCGCCAGCTTCACTAACAGGGCTTCGGCCAACCGGTACAACAGCATAAAGGCAATAGCCGGTTTGATACCTTTTTTTATGAAAAAAGAGCTGAATGTATTTTCAAACTCCCTCATCACCTCCTTCGGGGTATGCGCCGCTTTTCCCGTATCGCTCACCGGGTGGGGGAGTATAAACCGGAAGTAAACGAAAAAGGAAAGAAACAAGCCGGCTAAAATGAAGAAAATAATGCTCCAGGCATAGGGAATATTACCTGTACTCGTTTCAAGGAATCCGGCCAGGATAACCAACAACCCTTGTCCTGCAATGGAAGCCAGGCGATAAAAGGAGCTGCGGATACCTACAAAAAACGATTGCTGCGAATCATCCAGTGCGAGCATATAGAAACCGTCGGCAGCAATATCGTGCGTGGCGGAGCTGAAAGCCATCAGCCAGAAGAAAGCGAGCGACGCTTGAAAGTAAAAGGGGGTTGGGAGGGTAAAGGCGATACCCGCGAATCCGGCGCCTATCAGCAACTGCATGGAAACGATCCACCACCGTTTGGTTTTCAGAATATCCACGAACGGGCTCCAGAAGGGTTTGATGACCCACGGGAGATAGAGCCAGCCGGTATACAGGGCTATTTCGGTATTAGACAGTGCGAAGCGTTTGTACATAACAACGGAAACGATCATTACCGTTACGTAGGGTAATCCTTCGGCAAAGTATAAAGTAGGTATCCATGCCCAGGGGTTGCGTGTTGTTTTCATTTTTTCAATAGAGCCTATAATTAGTGATCAGCAAGCGCCGGTTTGAAATCAATTTAAACTATTTATGTTTGTATTAAAAAAAATAGCTATTGCCCGGCTAAAATTACAAACTCTATATCGGATTTGCAAACTTATTTGAGGCAAAAAGTTAAGCGACATTATT
>JAISZV010000233.1 GCA_031284475.1 Proteiniphilum sp.
GCCGATTCGGAATATAAACTACCCGACATTACTTTCTGGTTGATGGGTAGCCTCTCAAGTATCACCATCGACAGGGTAAAGTGCGTGTTCCCCATCGTAATCATACTGACCCTGTTGATGTATATGCTTTCCTGGCGGTTGAATATTTTTTCTTTCGGTGAAGAGGAAGCCAAATCATTGGGAATAAATACCGAGAGGCTGAGAATAACCATTATTGTCTGCGCTTCGTTACTGACGGCGACCATCGTGTCGGTTACGGGACTGATAGGCTGGGTGGGGTTAATTATTCCCCACGCCGCACGGTTTCTCATTGGCCCAAACCACAGGGTTTTGATCCCTGCATCGTTTTTATTGGGAGCTGCTTTTCTATTGTTGGTCGATGATTTGGCCCGTTCCGTTTCTTCGTTGGAGATTCCATTGGGCGTCATCACCTCCATTATCGGAGCGCCTCTGTTCTTCGTGATCCTCCTCTCCTCTTCAAAAAAAATGTGGTAAAATATTATACTTCATGCAGATTAAAATAGAACAAGCCAATTTAGGATACGGGAAAAGAGTGATTCTTCACGACGTATCGCTGACAGCGGAAACCGGTAGGATATTATGCCTGTTAGGAAAAAACGGGGCGGGCAAAACCACTCTTTTTAAATCATTGCTTGGTATTTTGCCCGTCATAGCGGGAAAAGTGCGGCTAAATGGAAGCGACGTCTCGAAGTTGAGCCGTATGGATTTTGCCAGGTCGGTAGCCTATGTTCCCCAAGCCCGCATGCTCCCGTTCCCTTTCCCGGTACGAGAGGTAGTGTTATTCGGGAGAACGCCGCATCTGTCGCCATTTTCCGTTCCCGGAAAAGACGATAAAAGAATTGTAGATGAGTGTCTTGAGATGCTGCATATCGCGCATCTGGGCAATCGTACTTTTACGCGGTTGAGCGGCGGAGAGCAGCAAATGGTGATCATTGCAAGGGCGCTCGCGCAGCAACCGGCATTCATCATCATGGACGAACCGACTTCGAGTTTGGATTTTGGCAACCAGACCCAAGTCATCTCCATAGTGAATGAGTTGAAAAATCAATCGTTGGGAATCATTATGGCCACCCATTCACCCGACCAGGTTTTCATGTGTGACGCCGACGTGGCCATCGTTCACGACGGTAAGTTGCGGAAACTGGGATATTGCAACGAGGTGATCACGGAAGAGCTGTTGCATGAAGTCTACAACGTGGATGTGACCATTTCGGATGTCATCCGGAATACCGGGCAATCCCGCCGGATTTGTGTGCCCAATATCCGGTAATTTTTTTACAAACCGTTATACAATCGGTTTTATATCGACCCTTTTATGGAATATAATTGTCAAATAAATAGTTTTTAGGTTATGAAAAAAATTTTTTATAAAGTTTCAATTGTCGGCACAGGACCGGGCGACGTCAGCCTGTTGACCGTGCAAGCGGTGGATTGCCTCCGGGACGCCGAAGTGGTCTTATACGATTGCCTGCCGGCAACGAATGTACTTAAAGAGGTACGACCCGGTGCGGAGATTATTTTCGCGGATAAGTTCCCGAAGAACGGGGAAGAGGCGAAAGATGTTATTCAACTCATCGAATATTATTACCATCAAGGGCTGAAAGTGGTTCGTTTACGGGCCGGTGACGGCATGATGTTCAACGGCGCCGATGTGGATGCACGGAGGTTGACCGCATTGGGGATTCCCTTCCGGATAGTGCCGGGTATCACTGCCGCGTGTGCCGCTTCCAATATTTTCGCGATCCCCACAACAGAGATCCATAAGAGCAATGCCATCGTCCACCTTATCGCATGCGAAATGGAGGAGGAGCACATCCGGCATATAGCGGGATTGTTCCGGTATGGGACTACCGTGGCGCTCTATATGGCTTTCGACAATCTGAAAAAGATTTTTGAACTATTCAAAGAAGAGGGTATAAAGGGAGATATGCCGGTTGTGATTGCATCTATGATTTCATTGATAGATGAAGATTGCGCGGTAACAACGATGAGCGAAACCTTTGAAACAATAGAAAAACGTGAGATGGTTTCACCGTTTGTTTTTTTCATCGGTTGCCATGTGACGGCATACCTGAATCCGGGGAATAAGATGGCGCGTTTCGCGGAGCAAAAAATGGCGTCACAACCATCGGGCGGATACCGTGTAGGGATTCAAAGTGAAAATAAAA
Organism: Proteiniphilum sp.; assembly: GCA_031284475.1. Taxonomy (GTDB): domain Bacteria; phylum Bacteroidota; class Bacteroidia; order Bacteroidales; family Dysgonomonadaceae; genus Proteiniphilum. The sequence continues at coordinate 2,190 of JAISZV010000233.1, forward strand.
TAAGTGATTAATATAAATATTATATGGTATGAAAAAGATTGTTTTTAGTGTATGGTTTACTGTTATCTGCGCAGCAATGACGGCTACGGCGCAGGGCGTTGAATCCGCCGATTCCGTTTCCGGCGTGTATGAACTCGGTACGGTGGAAGTATGGGCCAACCGAAGTTATAACCTGTCAACCGACAAGATAGGCAGTAGTGAATTGCAGCGGTTTAACCGGGAAAACCTGCAACAGGCATTGAGCCTGTTACCCGGGATAAGCATATCCGAAGCGGGGGGACGTAATGAAGGCTCATTTTATTTACGCGGATTCAACATGCTCCAAACGCCCATATTTTATGACGGCGTTCCGGTCTATGTTCCCTATGACGGGAACGTGGACGTCAATCGATTCATGACGTTCGATTTATCCCGGATCAGCGTTTCAAAAGGGTTTACGTCCATTCTCTACGGCCCGAATACATTGTCGGGAGCCATCAACATGGTTTCGCGAAAACCGGTTGAGAAGCTCGAAGTCAGAGGTACTTCCGGGATAAAACAGAGCAAGGACGGGTTGAACGGCTATCATACGGCTGTCAACATAGGCACAAAAGCCGAGAAGTATTACTTCCTCGGAAGCCTCTCTTTTATGGATACCCGGTTTATCAATCTTTCTGCCGATATGGAACCGGGCGACAATGAAGACGGCGGGAAAAGAGAGCAATCCGCAATGAAAGATTTGAAATTCAGTGTGAAAGGAGGTTACACCCCCAATGCCACCGACGAGTATTCGTTGAACTTCATCATTCAGGATGCAAGTAAAAACATTCCGCCTCCCACCAGCGGTACGGTACGCTTTTGGGATTATCCGGTATATGATAAGAAAAGCCTCTACTACCGGTCGAAAACCAAACTGGCCGATAAGTTCTTCATGAACGCGGTCGTTTTCTACGATAATTATTACAATATTCTGGATTCATACGACGACAATACGTACACCCTGCAAAACATGAAGAAGGCTTTCCACAGTATTTACGACGATTATTCGCTGGGCGGTTCGGTGAACATTGCCACGGAATTTATTCCAAAGCATAAGTTGAGCGTCATGCTATACGAAAAGTACGATTCCCACAAGGAACAAAACGGTAAAATCCAAGAAAACAGCGAGACCGGACAGCAACCGGTAGAAGGCGAGCCTATCCAGAAATATCTGGACAATACCATGTCGGCCGGTGTGGAAGATATTTTCCGCTTGAATGAGAAAATGAATCTCATCGGTGGTTTGAGTTACAATTACCGGAAAAATATCAAAGCCCAGGAATATGGAACACACTATTTGACGGGGGAGAAAGATGTGCTCTACGACTTCCCGGCCGGAAGCGACGGGGCATTCAATTATCAGTTGGCGGTTGAATATATACCTCTGCCTGATCATGAAATTACGCTTTCCGCTTCCCGGAAATCCCGTTTCGCATCGCAGAAAGAACGTTATTCCAGCGCTTTCGGCTCACAGATCCCGAACCCCGACCTTCAGTCGGAATTTACCTGGGCATTCGACTTGAACTATTCCGCCCGGATAGCGTCTGTTATCCAGATAAACTTATCGCTCTACAGGAATAATATCGATAACGCCATTTACCGGGTAACACAAGGGATGTTGGACGATGGAACGCCGATATACCAGAACCGGAATGTGGGGAAATCCGTCTTTCAGGGCTTTGAAACGGCCTTCGGTATCCAGCCGGTAAAATGGTTCAATTTCGGTATTCACTATAGCTATCTTCACATGGAAAATAAGGAAGACAAAGATTTAAAATATACGAACGTACCCAATCATACGATGATCGCCTATACCGAATTCAGGTTGACGGGTTGGGATGCGTATCTGCATATAGACACGGAAACCAACGGTAAACGGTTTATCACGAGCGATGGCGAAACGCTCCCCGGTTTCACGCTGGCGAACGCAAAAGTGAGTTCCAAAATCATCAAAGGGCTTAATATGGAAGTCGGAGTAAGGAATCTGTTGGACAAGAACTATTTTCTCGTTTCCACCAGCTACCCGAGAGAAGGGAGAAGTTTTTTTACTTCATTGGTATATAACTTCTGAAAAAACTTCCTATTATGATCAACAGACATAGCCCTATCCTTATTGTACTGCTCGCAGGACTGCTTTTTGCAGCCTGCGGCAGCGGCAGTAAAGAAAAAGAGAATCCGGATGATTTCCGTATCATAACCGATATGGCAGGCCGGGAAGTGAAAATCCCGAACGAAATAGGTTCGGCGTTTATAGATCGTCATTCTGTCTTCCTCCTCTACGCGCTCGATACGGTGATTTCCGTAAACAAAGTATTTCAATACAACGAAAGCGAAAAGAAATACCTGAAAAAATCGTTTTATGAAAACAAACCTTACGCCATAGAGGATGCCCGGGAAGAAATTCTACGGCTCAATCCCGACGTCGTGCTTTATTCACAACCGATAACCGACGATGCAATTGAAAAGGTAGACCTCTTACAGAAAACGGTCAATACGCCGGTATTACTGATGGATATACGCGTTGACAAATATAAAGATGCACTGGTCTTCCTGGGCGAAGTGCTGCATAAAAGAGAGAAAGCGGCAGAACTGCGAAATTTTATCGAAACAAGAGTAGAACCTGTCGTGAAGAAAGCCAAATCGATCTCTCCCGGACAGAGAAAACGAATCTATTATGCCGAAGGGATGAACGGCCTGCAAACCGATCCATCGGGTTCGATCCACAGCTATCTGTTCGATTTGCTCGGTGCAATCAATGTTGCCGAAGCAGATATCTTGCCCGGCAAGGGTATGACCGGCGTTTCGCCGGAACAGGTCTATCACTGGAATCCCGATATGATCATTGTCTGGTCGGGCAATTTCGATGGATTAAATTCATATAAATACATCAGGACACATAAAACGTGGAGTCTTCTCGATGCGGTAAAGAGAGGTGAAGTGTATCAGGTTCCGTGGCGGCCGTTCGGCTGGATAGATCGTCCTCCTGGCCTGAACCGACTGATAGGCATTATTTGGTTGTCAAAGATATTGTATCCCGATGTTTTCAGCGACGATATTGTTCCCGTTGTACAGGAATTTTTTGAGAAATTCTACCATTATTCATTGACGGAAGAGGAAGCCAAAGATATTATGAATCCATTCCCCGTAATTCATGATTGATCCCGGAACGCGTAAGTTCAATTAATAA
>JAISZV010000032.1 GCA_031284475.1 Proteiniphilum sp.
ACGGTGATATTCGTTTGGCCTAAACTATACACGTATGCTGTTTCCAATGTCTCCGGAAAACTTCGTGCGATTCCAAGAATAACTTTCGTCCACGATTGCGTATTCACTTCCAAACCACCGTCTTTTGTTGCTCCAAAAGGGTTGAAAGAGGCTGTCGGGTTATGCGCATCGTATGTCATCTTATTGTATCTATGCGATAACCATTGTCCGTTCCAGGTATTAATCTGGTTTGCCCTTAATTGTGGCGTATTATTCAAATAATCCCGGTATATTTGCCAACCATCAAATAAATCCAATAAAATTTGCCTGTTCTCAAAAAACATGGATAATCCGCTCTGTACTCCAATTCCAAAACCACCGCCAATCCAAGATAAATAAACGTCTTCTTCTTTTAATGGTAAATTCATGCTCGTGATTTGCCCGGAAGTGCTGGCGGTTAAATCTAATGATGGGAAACCGATGGCAATACTTGCGTCTGCTTTATTTTGAGATATTTTGTCGATTAGAGTTTGCAGTTTTAATCTTCGTTCTTCGGTAGTTGGAATAATTCCCTTTTTAATTCCCTGAACAAAAGGAGAATTTGTGACCCACTGCATATATTTTTCGTGGTCAAAGAATAACGGAAAATACACATCGACAAAAAATTCTTTTGCGGTATATGCTTTATTGAATTTCTCGTTGTAAGCATCCAGGAATGTCCGTCCTATATTTATCGCTATCATAATTATATAAATTGTAATGATCTATCGTAATATTCCGGTTTTGCAAATTCATACAAAAAACCTAATTGTTCATCATAAGCCTTATGCGGAATTACAAAAGGTTTGGAACCTTCGCAAGATTTATCTAACCCTGAGTGCCCGATTGAACGATACGATACCGGTATTTCTAATTGAGATTGAATTTCGTAATTTGACGCCTCGTATAGTTCTCTGTCATACTCGTCAATGCAGCAAACAGAATCAATATCAAGTGTCTCCAATAACGCCGATTTAGGATTGTGCCACAAATTTTTTATCAACCATTGACCATTATTAAAGGAAACATTCAGGTCGATATTTACAAATTGTATTTCGGGATAAACGGAATCAATGATATTTTGAATTTCTCTTTCTTTTACCAATTCCCCATCGGGAAGGATGTCATAAGTGCGTTGCAAAACCTCTGATTTATAAGGTTTGGCGTCTTCCGTATTTTCCGGAGGCATAAGTATGTAAACGGGTTTATATTGTCCGATTGTTTTTTCATTCCTTATGCGGTTTATGCGTCCGAATCGTTGGATCAATGCATCGATAGGCGCACATTCCGTTATCATCAAATCGAAGCTAATATCAAGGCTAACTTCTACAACCTGGGTAGAAACAACTATGCAAGCGCCATTGTAAACATTATACGTTTCTTTTAAATTTGTTTCCAGGTGATTTCTATCCTTTCGTTTAAAACGGCTATGCACGAGCATTTTCGCTATTTCAGGATGTCGCTCTTCTAATAGTTTGAATAATGCCTGCGCACGTTTTACCTGATTGCAAACAACCAGAATCTTCTGTTTTGCCGTTATTGCATCTTGAATCACATTTGATAAAGAATCAAATGTACCGGCTTTATGAATAATATGCCGGTCAAAAGAATCTAATATCTCACCGGATAATTTTATTTCGTAAACATTCTCTTTTCCTCCTAATAATTCAAGAAGGCGATTGTACAAAACCGCCGGCATTGTGGCAGTCCCGATATGTAAGCGGCAACCCACAGCACTAAGGATTTCAACAATTTTCAGGACTATTGCCTGTGTAGTTTCCGAATAAGTATGAATTTCATCCAAAATAACATCGCAATCATGTAAATCGGCTAATAATGCTTCATAACCTTTCGTTGCAAATACAATTGCCGCTAATTGATGAGGGGTTAATACCTTTACAGACGCTCCTATATGGCGTTGCATTATCTTTTCGATGATTTTTCCGTTTTCAATCTTCAAACTCGAAGAAGCATGCAATAGCCGTATATCGGCATTAGTGCCTTTCAAATCTTTTTTAATACGTTCATACATAGCGTTTATAGATGCTTGAAAAGGAAGCGCGTAAAAAATGCGCCCCTTGCACCTGCGAATCAGGAAATCGGTTTTTCCGGCGCCGGTTGGAGCGGTAACTAATGTATGTTTACGACTGTCGTCGACCGAAATCATCGACAACGGATATAGTTTACTCTTTCTATTATGATAATAGGTTGTATCCGGTACGACAAATAAACGTTTAGCCAAACCGGACGTTTTACCTTCTAATGCCGAAGCCAAATGGTCGGCAGCAATCAAAACGCCTTTCCATTTGGAATAACCGTATTTCATTGATTCGGAATAATCGACAGCTTCCCAAAAACTATCTTGAGCCTGTTGCAGGGAAATCGGTTTTGTCTCTATTCCGCATTTTTCTAATATATTTAAAGCGTCGACGCTCCATTTCTCAAATCCGGAAAGATGTTTTGTCAGGCAATCGGGATCATTTTCCAGCAAATCCAGGATTCCTTTTCCTCCCGCATCCTTATAAATTGATTTATGATGGGCTACAATCATCTCAATAACAGGATATTTTTCTTTTTCCGGCGCTAAAGAAATAAAAAACAGGGAGGCTATCTCATGGCGAAAAATAAATCCGGGCTGGCGGGTATGATAAGGAGATAATGTTTGTTGAAACAAAGGGCTTGCCTTTCCAATGTCGTGCAATATGGCTCCTTTATAAGCGATTGTTTCGTCTAATTCCATATTTTTAGCCACAATAACAGCTAATTGAGCAACCTCTTTCAGATGTTGAATAAGAGGCGTTCCCCCGCTTTTTGCTAATATGCCGTTAATATCATCCATTTACATTCCAATGACAGGTTTTCCGGTTATCTCAATCCATCCGTACATCGGTTTAGCCTTATCGAACCGGTTAAAACCAACTAAAAATGATTTATTACCTTCACCCAAACGAAACTCAAAGCCACTGATTGCATTAAAATCTTCTTCATATATTTTCAAAACGTCTTCCGCAGGCAATAAAATATCTTCATTTCTACACAAGCAAATATGTTGTTTTGCTGCATTTTCAGCATCTTCTTCTTTTTTAAATGCCAAATAAAGAACAGGATCAACCATTACTCCCCGATCTAAAATAGATTGTGGTCGAAGCATTGTTTCGGTTTGACTCCTTTTTTCCCATCCTCTGCTTTGTGTTTGCTCCTGTTGGATGCTCATACCATGATAACATAATTTGTGGCGGGCTATCTTTAATATTTCGCCGTAACTGTTTGTGTTTTCCAATAACTCGGGAAACAACTTTTTTTCAATTCCTTCAATAATTGATGGAGTCAAAAATTGTTGGCTGAATGTTTTACTGTCTCTTACCGCTGTCCAGGGTTTGATAAAACCAAACGGGCCTGAATATTTAACTACGTAGTACATGTTATTTTTTGCAACTTTAGTAATCCATTGTTGAAAATCTACCGCTTAATTTGTGCTGAATAAGACTTCTGCTTAAGATAAGGAATTGAAAAATAGATCGCAGTATCATTGGTATTGAAACTTTTCAGGGAGGAGAAATCCTCCCTTTTTAATATATCGCTCCGAATCCGATTCCCGTTGAATTTCCTAATCCTACTGTCCATGCGAACGCTTTTGTTTCAGGCTTTCCTTCAATTATAACGGGGCATTGATTGACCTTGTTTTTTATTCCGTTATAGTCGATGAGTTTTATTTTTGTATTCCCTTGCGATGGAGCAAACCGTATATTTAGACTTTCATCTTCGGGAAGTCCGGCCATCTCCATTTTGAATAATAATTTTTCCGTCAACAATTTGCCGGACTCTTCATCTTTGAACGTATAGTGTTTACTTGTTTCGCCATCGGAATATTTTAATAAGATAGGGCTTGCGCAATGAAATAAACTCTGTTTTGACAAATCCGGTTCTTCCTGTATGGTAATATCCAGAACTTTGAGGCCGGAAAACATTTCAGCGTCATGCAGTATGGTCCTGATAACTTGCTTCATGTGTTTATCATCGTAAAAACTGATGAAAAATTGAGCGCCATTCGGATAATCCAAACCCGTTTCGGTAGGTTGGGCTTTTAAAAGCCAGGAAAAAGAGTACAACGCAGGCTTTCCGTGAAGATTGTTTATTCCGAGCCATTTATGAATTGTTCCCACCATTTTGGGTTGATAATTGAATGGAATTAAACCTTTATTAGGGGTTGTTTTAATGTGTATTCGCATATAAATTTCTTATAAAGTTGAGTCCTTTTGTTGTGATTTGCCGTTTGCTTTCGGAAAGTTACAAACTTTTTCTTCCCAATTTATGAAAACACGGAAAACTATAAAAATTACTATACGTAATGCGCCCAAAGTTAATGATATTTATTCTAAAAAGAAAAAAATATTTAACAAGAGTTGGGCCGGGATCACATGCAAAAGTATGTGTGTGTAAAAGTAAAAAGTATCTTTTATTTGATTGCTGATTTAAGGATTATTGTGAATAAATTTTTGAGTAATTGAATCTTTTCTGATTTTTGCAATTTGCGCGCGACGAGTGTCGGAAGATAAAAAAAAGAGAAGTAAAACAGGAGTAAAACGGGAATTATATAGAAATATTGTATTTACAGTGATACGGACGAATTTGAGCCCGCAACCGTCAGTATCCAGGGTGCAGATTATTTAGATGTTGCCGGTCTTTGGGTTTATCCGTCCGACCGGCCTTTGGGCCAGGGCTGGCAGGGTCACGTAACCGGTTGCGCCGGGCTGGGGTGGCGTATGCCGACCCTTGTGGAACTGTATAATATTTCGCTTGCTGTGAGAGGTAATCTTACGACATTTGTTTCATACTTCGGTTTCACCATCAATGCCTGGTACTGGTCGATCACGGACGACACCAGCCACACCAACGCTGCATATCTGTACCGCTTGAACAGTACGGTTAGGGGCTTCGGCTACATGACGGAGACCTATCAGAGTGCGCGGTGTGTCTGGAGCAAATAAGAGCCGAAGGCTCTCTTAATGATAAAAAGGTAAAATGGAAAAATGGAAAAGTAGAATAGAGAGAAGATGTGAATTTGTGGGGCATTTGATCAATTATTTGTCTCATAAATTCAAACTTGCAGGTCATAACTTCAAAGTTTTGTTTCATAACTTCAAAGTTGCGGGTCATAATTTCGATCTTTTGTCTTATAATTTTAATCGTGCAAGTCATAATTTCGATCCTGTAAGGGTATTTTTCAATAATAACTTTTTAAATTTTAACAAAATGAATCAACTGGGAAAACACCCGCGGCGAAAAAGGCCCCTGGAGCGAAATCCAGAACGCCATAATTCCGTAAAAACAATGTGACTAATGTGCTAATGTGCCAATGTGATTAATGGCTAATGCGCCGGCGCTAATGTACCTGTAGTAATGATTCAATGATTTAATGATGTGCCAATGTGAATAATGTGAAACCTCTAACGAGGTTTTAAGGTGGCGGGGGAAGCGTATTTTTCTATTAATACAAAGAGGGTGAAATCACATTGTGATACACCCTCTTTATACGCTGTTCGGGTTTGAAAACCCGGTAATGCTAAATATTATCCCGGAGAAATATCTCAATCACCGGTACGTCCACATTGGGACGTTCTACGGGCAAGGTGAGGATTACATCATTTTCTCCCGATGATTCCGTAGTGTGGCTGCCGGATTGCGGTTGAGTCCTGAATTTTATTTCGGAACCGTCGTTCAATAATTGTGCATACTCTATTTTATCCTTAAAGCCGGGGAGATGGAGCGAATTGAAAGGCCATTCGAGTACATGGATATACAGCCGGCGCGTTTCCGGATTATAAGTCGTAAGGCAGTTCCGGGGAGTTTTATATTCGTCCGGCGCCTGCGTGCAGCCGTAAATCGACCGGCTATGGAATTTCATCCACTCACCTATGCCGGCGAGGCGTTCATTGGCGCGGTCATCAAATACGCCGCGGGCGGTTGGCCCGGCATTCAGCAACAGGTTTCCTCCCTTGCTCACTGTTTCTATCAACATAACTACAAGCTGATGCACGCTTTTCCACGTGTATTCGTCCCTGTAATATCCCCATGAACCGGAGAATGTTTGGCAGGTTTCCCACGGCACACGTTCACCCCGGACGGTGGGCCATTCCTGCGGCATGAACTGCTCTGGAGTAGTGTAATCCCAGCCCCAGTCGGTATGGTCTAAGTCCGCCCGGTCATTGACAATAATATGGGGTTGCAACTGATGTACAAGCGCCAGCAGTTCTTCCGATTTCCAGTCCTCATACCCTTTCCCGTTCTCCCCGGGGTAAGAAAAATCGAGGAACAGTTCGTCTATCCGTCCGAATTGGGTCAATAATTCCGTCAACTGGTCTTTTAGATATTGACGATATATGTTCATATCCCGGCTTTCGTTTGCTTTTTTTCTTTCTTCGGCGTTCGTTGGCCCGTTGGGATGTATCCTGTCATAGGTGAAATGGGGATGATGCCAGTCGATCAGCGAATAATAAAATCCTATCCGTATTCCTTCCGCGCGAAAAGCGTCCACGAAAGGTTTTATCAGGTCTTTACCGTAGGGAGTATTGGTCACCTTGAAGTCGGTATGCTTAGAGTCCCAAAGGCAAAACCCCTCGTGATGCTTAGAGGTTAGTACTACATATTTCATCCCTGCTTTTTTTGCTTTGGCCGCCCATTCCTGGGGATTGTACAGGTCGGGATTGAAATGGTCGAAATATTTTTGGTAATCTTCGTCCGATATCCGCTCCGTTTGCTTCACCCATTCGTGCCGTGCCGGCAGGGCGTAAATACCCCAATGGATAAACATTCCGAACCGGTCGTTGGTCCACCATTCCATCCTTTGGGCTTTCTGTTCTTCGGTCTCGCTCCATGTTTGCCGTTGCGAGAACAGTAAATTGCTGCTAATCATAGTGAGAAAGACAACAGCCAAAATCATTTTTTTTGTGTTCATAGTGCTTAATTGTTATTATTTGATTATTTAAACATTTACCTGAAATCTTCACCCGCTTCGGCGCCCCTTCGCAGGTACGGGTTTCTTATAAAAAATCCAGTTCGGAGATCGTTACAGATCTGCCATTCTCTGCAATGCCGGTAGCTTCCACGCGTACATAGCGGGTAGTTACCGGGTTGGCGAACCGGTGTGACCGCGGGGTAGGGTTGTTGATCAGGTTCCCGAACTCAAAGGTTTCTACTGTTTTCCAGTTTTTCCCGTCGGCGCTGACCTGAATGATCCCTCTTGCCATCATTCCTTCGGGATGGAAGGTTTGCGGCGTATAGACCATCGCTTTTAATTCCTGTTCTTTGCCGAGGTCGATGGCGATAAAATGGGGCGCAGCGCCGTCTTCCGATTGCCAGTAGGTACGGCGGTTCGCGTCGAAAGCCTGTGTAGCAGCCATGCGGTCATTTAGTTGACTGCTTGCCTTGAGTAATTTCCACTCTTTTTTTACGATCCCGAACGCTTCACTGTGTATCGCTCCCTGTACGCCATTGTTGAATGAAACCGCTTTCAGTACATTATTCTCCACTTTTATGGGGTTCTTATATTGGTATGAGTTCCGGGTAGGTTCCGATCCGTTGAGCGTGTAGAAAATCTCATATCCGGTATTCAGGTTGCCGGAGGCATTCTCGCCGTGAGGATTCCAGTTAAATTCGGCCTGCAACGGGGCAATGGCGACCATCCCCTCTTTGTCGCGTGAAAACGCCAACTGCGGCGGGCGTGTAGGGTAATAATGCGCCGATACATGGCTGATAGCCGGATCGAGCCGCGATTCCAACACCCGGATACGGATCTTGTTGGTAGTAACCTCCGGAAAACGGAGAATACGCTTATAGCCGATATTAGTCGCTGTGGCAATTTCTTTCCATTGATTGTCCAACCAGGCGTCCACGGCATGTTGTTCCACCCGTTCGCTGTGGGTGGCGATGGCTTCCTGCAACATCAACCGGTTGATGGTTGCGGGAGCCCGCAGTGTAATGACGATCTCGCGCTTGTTCTTGCCCAGTAGCAGGTATGTGTCCGGGTCTCCGTCCAACACCTGTTTTGGCCCTTTTGCATCCTGCAACAGGTTCTCTCCGTATGTTTCCCTGATACGTTTTCCCACTTCCTCCAGTACCTCTACATCCCGGGGAGAGAATGCGCCTTCACGGTTAGGCGGGATATTCAGCAAAAGGGTGGCATTACCGCCGACGGAACGTTCGTAAATGTCGAATACATCGTCGGCGCTCCGTACTTTCTGGTGTGTATCGTCGCGGTAGAACCATCCTTCACGGATGGAAGTATCGGTTTCTGCCTGTTGATAATGGAGGTATTTTCCCTGATAGAGTTTCTCGCGTGAGCCGAGGTCGGTATCGGTAAGGTCATTGAACTGCGAAAGGGCGTCGGGGTTGTCGGCATAAGAGATTACATTCCATTCCGTTTGCCGTGTAGCTCCCGCTTCGTTTCCGCACCAGCGAATATCTTCTCGTCCGAAGATAACCGCTTTGGGCGCCAGGGTGCGGATCAGTTCCCGCCATGCGGGATAGTTGTATTTCTGCCCTCCCTTCCTTTTGGGATGCGCGCCGTCGAACCATACTTCGTGAATCTCGCCGTATTCGGTCAGTATCTCGAAAAGCTGGTTCAGGAAATATTCATTGTAATCATCCACTTCAAACTCAAACGTGGTTTTGTTTTCAAACGGACGGCCCGGCACTTCGCGCGGAATGGTGCGTTTGGTATATTTACTCAGGTTGCCGTACAGCCCTTCCGGGTGTTCTATCTGGTACAAGTCTGCCGGTGAAAGGTAAAAGCCTAATTTCAGTCCGTATTTCCGGCACGATTCCGAGAGATCCTTGAGCACATCCCCTTTTCCGTTGCGGAAACCGGAAGACATGACGCCATGACCGGTATAGCGGCTTTGCCATAGTACAAACCCGTCGTGATGTTTCGCGGTAAGGATCACTTTTTTCATTCCGGCTGCTTTCATGGTGCGGCACCACTGGTCGGCGTCGAGCGTTTTCAGATCGAAAACAGCCGGGTCTTCCATCCCGTCGCCCCATTCTTTACGGGTAAAGGTGTTAGGCCCGAAGTGGATAAAAGCGATAAATTCATTTCTCAAAGCATCCAATTGATTCTCTGTAGGAACTACATGCGCCGCTTTTTCTATGATGGCTTCTTTACCGTCGCCCTCTTCTATTTTGATGGTGCTTTGCGGGGTGATGGAACTTTGTGATCCCGTTTGACACGACAAAAGAAGAATGCCAAGTGCGGATAGGATTATTTTTTTCATTAGACATTATATTTTATGAAGATACCGCCCATATCATACGGTTCTATTTATTTTACTTCTGTGTTGATACGCCTATGTCCATACCAGGCTACTACCACAAAACAGATAAGCGGCAGGATAAAAGACACATTTACAGAGGGGAATGATACTTTTATGGTTTCTATATCAATGATTCTTGCTTGCAGGGGCGGCAGTATTGATCCTCCCAATATGGCCATGATCAGTCCTGCTGCGCCGAATTTTGCATCATCGCCCATCCCTTTCAGCGCAATACCGTAGATAGTGGGAAACATCAGGGACATACAGGCCGATACCGCTACCAGACAATAAAGCCCCCAGATATTCTGAAGAAAAATCACTCCCAGCGTAAATATTCCCGCGGCAATGGCAAATGCGCGTAACATTTTTCCGGGATCGAAGAATTTCATCAGGTAAGTGGAGATTAACCGGCTGATACAGAAAATGATCATTGCAGCAATATTATACTTTTGCGATAATACTTCTGCTGCTTGCTCTTCCATTCCCTGACTCATGAAGATGCGCGTGCCGTATTGAATGATGAATGTCCAACACATGATCTGCGCGCCTACGTAAAAGAATTGCGCAATAACTCCCAGATAATAATTGGGAATGGAAAAAATCCGCTTCAGAGTGGCGCTGAAATGGAGGCTTTTGTCTGCGTCTCCATTTTTCGGCATTCTCATTATGAAGATGATCAGAAACATTGCCACTACAATAATCCCTATTATTAAGTAAGGGGCAATAAGAATGGAAAGGTCGGATTGCTTTACCGCCTCAAATTCCGCATCGGGAAGTAAGGCCCGCTCGGCGGTACTCATGGGATTGATCCGCGCCTGAATGAATTTCATGGCGACGAACATTCCCAACAGCGATCCTATGGGATTGAACGCCTGCGCCATGTTAAGCCTGCGGATAGCGTTTTCTTCGGGCCCCATCGTCAGGATATAGGGATTGGCGCTGGTCTCAAGGAATGATAATCCGCATGTGAGTACAAAATAGGCTGCCAGGAACGGGTAGTAGTTGCCTGACGTCATTGCAGGGAAAAACAGGAACGCGCCAACGGCATATAACGCCAATCCCAACAAAATTCCCGATTTGTAGGAACACTTTTTTATGAAGATGGCCGCAGGGAACGCCATAACAAAATAGCCTCCGTAAAAAGCCAGTTGCACCAGCGCACCCTGCGTAACGTTCATCCTGAAAATTTTCGAGAACGCCTTTACCATGGGATTGGTAATGTCGTTGGCAAAACCCCATAATGCGAAGCAGGCGGTAATGATGATAAACGGCAACAGATAATTGACCCCGTTGTGTGTAAGTAATGGGAGTTTCGTTTTATTCATCTTATCTTTTATTTAACCACCCTATCTACTCTCCACCGGCAATTACCGGGGAAGAGTCCTGAGAGTAGTGTAATGCAATTATTATTTATAAATGGGGCCGAAATTTTTACAGGCGCGGAAATCGGCGCCCTCTTTGTCCATTCCGAACGCGTTCCATGCCGACGGGCGGAAGATTACATCTTCTTCCACGTTATGCATGCATACCGGAATGCGGAGGATCGATGCGAGGGTGATCAGATCCTGTCCGATGTGTCCGAGCTGATCGCTCCGTGATTGGCTCCCCAGGCGTTCATCACCGAATAAACGTCTTTGAAAGGCCCTTTTCCGGTAAGGCGCGGAGCAAACCAGGTAGTGGGCCATGTTTTATCGGTGCGTTGGTTGATAATATCGTGCACTTCGGGATCGAGGTCTACCGTCCACCCTTCGGCTATCTGGAGGACAGGCCCCAGGCCGTCCACCATATTCAGCCGTGACATAGTGACGGGCATGCCGCCTTTGGAGAGGAAAGTGGATGAATATCCGCCGCCGCGGAAATAATCGCGGTTGGCCGGTGACCAGGTTGTGGCTGCGAGGCAGGCTTTCGTTTCTTCATCGGCTATATTCCACGGCTCTTTCAGCGCCGGTTTCCCATTGAGATCCATGCGGCCTGTGCCGTCGAGCGTGGTGGCTCCCGAATTAATCAGGTGAATGACGCCGTTGGCCGCCAATCCCGTAAGCTCTTTGCCGGTGATGCGTTTCACGGCGTCGGGACTCCAGTAGGTGCGTACGTCCGAAAAAAGTTGCGCCGTATTGGTCAGCAGATGGCCGAACAGCATGACGGCGGCATTCAGGGAATCGTTTTCGGTCGCGAATACATAGGCTTCGCGGACGCCGTTCCAGTCGAACGACGTATTCAGTATGGTTTCGCTGAAATCGCCGTTAGGCAAAAAATCCGTCCATTGCCGTTGTCCCTGAAATCCTCCGAAGATGGCATTGTGCCCGATTGCCTCTTCCTTGAAGCCCAATGCTTCAAGTTTAGGGTTGCCCTGCATCAGGTCGCGGATGATGATGGTCATTTTTACCACAAACTCCCAGTCTTTGTCTTTTTCTTCCCGGCTTTTTTGTTTTTCCGGTCTGTTGAAGTCTGTACCTTCGTTCACTTTGCACTGTTTCTCCGTCCATGCCATGGCTTTTTCAAACTCTTCATGGTCGTAGATACCTTCCTGTATTCTGCGGAGTATTTCCGTGGAATCTATCGATTCGTTCCTGACTCCCAGGTATTTCTGAAAGAAACCGGGATTGACGATGGAGCCGGCTATACCCATCGAAACGCTGCCGATGGAGAGGTATGATCGTCCCCTCATCGTGGCTACGGCCTGTGCGGCGCGTGCAAAACGCAGGAGTTTTTCCGCCACGTCGCCGGGAATGGTATTATCCCGGAGGTCTTGTACGTCGTGTCCGTAAATGCCGAAAGCGGGAAGCCCTTTCTGTGAATGGGACGCCAGCACTGCCGCCAGATAAACGGCGCCGGGGCGTTCCGTTCCGTTGAAACCCCAAACGGCTTTCGGGTAGTGAGGGTTCATGTCCATGGTTTCCGACCCGTAACACCAGCTTGAAGTAACGGTAATAGTAGCTCCTACGCCTTCTCGCTCAAATTTTTCCGCGCAAGCGGCGCTTTCGCCTACCCGGCCGATGGTGCCGTCGGCAATCACACATTCCACCGGGCTTCCGTCGCCGTTTTTTAAATTTGTACTGATCAACCCGGCAACTGCTTTTGCCAGATTCATCGTCTTCTCTTCGAGGCTCTCCCTGATACCTCCCTGACGTCCGTCAATGGTAGGACGAATTCCGATTTTAGGATACTTTCTCATACGATTATTTTATTTTAGTCATGTTGGTTTCATATTACCTCAGTTTTTAGTGATTGCGTCCTGAACAGTGCTGATTACGGATAAAAAATTAAAGAGAATTTCGCAATACGATCTCTGTCGGCAAAAATTCCCGTACAGGATTTTCATTCATGATAAAATCGGCAGCCAGATACCCCATTCTTTCCCAATTAATCCCTATGCTCGCTATTCCGTTCTCTATCACTTCATAGAACGGATTCTCATTATATGCCAGTAAGCCGTAATCTTTGCCCGCTTTGAGCCGTTCCGATCGCCCTTTTCTTATGATCTTAACGAGATCTTCCTGTTTGATAACCAGGTAAAATGCGTTTTTAGAAATGATCGTCTTTTCGGTGATCTCGCCGATGATCTCGAACGGCAGATTGTTGTCGATACAAAACTTACTAAAATACTCTTTACTGCTTTGCGGATGTTTGTGGTGTTTATTAAATACCAAAAACAACTTCCGGTATTTTTTTAATCTTACTTTTATTGTCTCCAAAGCGTTGTAAAGGGCAGTATCAAAATCCTGGCAAACATAAGAATACCCGTTTTTGTCGAATTTTCCGAAGTCCAGTAACAACAGTTTTTTTTTGTCAATCTTCGCCAGTACTTCCGAAAACCTTTCGTTGTGATAATTCATCACGAGGTAGTTATTATGCGTGCCTACACAATTACTGATTATCTGGTTGAAAAGATGCTCATTGTACTGATGGAACCAGAGGTCGATCTCGTAGTAAGACGGGAGGCTCTCTTGCAAGGTATTGTACACCATCTCTTTAAAGGGAGTATATTCATCCAGTAACAATAAGATGTGTTTAATGGGCGAGGCTACATGATAGTTTTTGCCATGTACGGAGTCGATGATCTTTCTGTTTTTTAAATCGGTGAAAGCTTTGAAAACCGTATCGCGGGAGAGATGAAACTGTTTGCTCAACTGATTGATGGAGGGTAACTTATCTCCTATCTCCAATTCGTGTGCAGCAATGGACTTTTGAATAAAATCAGTCAATTGCTGCACTTTGGTGTTTTTGTTGTTGAACTCTAATTTCATCGGTTTAAGAACTATACTATCCTGTACTGTACTGCGCCGGGCAAAGGTAAATAAACAGAACGGACAATACAACTTTTTTTATATGTTATATATCATGTTTTTAATCCATACGCCTGTTATTAAAAGTTAAACCCTCTATCCGGTTCACAAAGCGGCGAAGGCCGAAATACCTTCACTCATCGGACAACAGCTCCAGAATTTGTTTTCGGTGTTTTCTAAACTGAGTTATGTTATTATCATATTTATCGAAGTTATAAATCACCTTGTCGATAATGCTTCTTGCCGCGTCGGGATTTTTCTTCTCAAGCATTTTGAATAACTCATAATCAACAATACCGTCTCTCATTGCATCAAACCGGATTGAACTGAGAAGACGGCCGTCTTTCGGATAAATAATCCAGCAATCTCCTCCGGGTAATATATTTCCTCCTTCATGATTGATGCCTGTTTGTTCTTCTAACGGATTCCCGTCTTCAAACCAATAGTTGAGTCCCCAATGGAGGTATCCGGGAATATTATATTTGAAATTCAACCAATGAATTAATCTGGTTTTCAATAGCGGCAGTTCTATAAACCTATTGGCATATTCCCCTTTAGGCGCGAGGCAGGTATAAAACCAGGCTTCTTTTCCATTTTGGTTCTGCTTATTATAGAATGAGTAATCTTGATGCATAAAATCAAGTTGGGGAACCCATACGTCGAGAATATCATCCAGATTTTTACTATGACAGGCCTCTATCAGTGTTATTTGGGGAACAATCTGTTTCACGAAACGACTTATTTCGATATATGTTTTCACATTGTCCTCTGTTGGCTCGTCGGCTATATGCTGAAGATATATATTATCCCATCCTTTTTCTTTCAGATGACGATACAGTTCATTGAAAAAAGTTGTATAAAACTTCTGTGCACGGGGGTGAGAAATGGGGAGTTTATCGAATTTATTTTCCGTATCGTTTTCCCGGTTGGGGACAAATACAACAAACTGCGACATCCAATCGCTTTCTCTTGTGCCTATATGTCCTCCTTCAATTCGGCCGACAACTCCTTTACGGATGAACAACTCGACCATCTTATCAAAATTGGAAAAGTCTATCGCCCAATCATCTTTTTCAAATTTATATGCGCAGAGGTGCAAAGGAGAGATAAGGGCCACATTTTGGTTGTATTCGGCCATTTTTTCGGCCAACAGGCTTACACACTCCCAATAGGTATCGGAAAAAGGCGCAACCGGAATACCGTTATTCATCCACTTCAACCGGTTCTCATCCAAAGTAAACCAGTTTGTAACC
Source organism: Proteiniphilum sp. (assembly GCA_031284475.1). Classification (GTDB taxonomy): domain Bacteria; phylum Bacteroidota; class Bacteroidia; order Bacteroidales; family Dysgonomonadaceae; genus Proteiniphilum. Next base: position 14,866 of record JAISZV010000032.1, read on the forward strand.
CATAAACTCGTTTTTTCAATAGCAACAGGATAGACTCTTACGGCATAATCTTTGGAGATAGAAAAAGGCTCTTTTCCATTTTTTCCTGTAATGGTTACTTTGCCGTTATATACCCCTGCTTCGGTATCTGTGGGTATCGGTATGGATATCCATATCGGCTGCGTATTACCAAAGGTTACATCTATTGATTCTTCCTCCAGTATGGGATCCGGATAATACCCGGAAGGTGAAACGATCCGGTCTCTTGAATAATCCCAGATGCTCCTGCCCACTTTTACATACCCTACAAAACCGGCCTTAGCGGGGGGAAGGGCGGAGGCGCCTTTCACAGCCGCGGAAACGTCTACCCTGAGGTCTGAAATATGATTTGCAGACCGGACGATAAATTGTAAGGTGGCGTTTTCTCCCTTTGCTACTTCACTGAGCGCTTCTGTGGATTGAAAAGATGTGGTTTCTGCTATAATTTTTTCGAGTGGATCTACATACTCGAATTGAATTGTATTCAACTCTTCCGAAAATAACTTTATTTGGAAGTTCTGAAAAGTAGAAAAAATAAAAAGTGAGCAGATTATTTTTATATAAAGTCTCATATACGTTTATTATTAAAAGGTGGAACAATATAGGGTGTATTATCAATAGCATCCCGGTATTTAAATAAAACCCAGATTTGTTCCGGCCGGAACAAATCTGGGTTTGCGGAGGATCAATTTTTTAATTCCATCCGGGGTTCTGTGTCTGGTCGGGATTCACTGTCAACGGCTTGGTCGGAATATGATAGAGATACTCCCTGTTTACATTGAATTTATAGCCTTCCG
>JAISZV010000034.1 GCA_031284475.1 Proteiniphilum sp.
CATCAGCATCAGGTCGGGCGAAGTGCGCCGTACGAACTCCAGCGCCGCTTCGGGAGAAGCCGCCGCTTCGGTTTCATATCCCGCGCGTTTCAGCAGTAGCGAAAGCGAAGAACGTACAATAGCGTCATCGTCAATTATCAGGATCATCATGAGCGCAAAGTTACTATTTTTTATTCTCTTACCAACCGCTCAAATTCCGCATCCGTATTTGCGCCCTTTTCAAAGTCGTACAGCGTAAGGCTTCGCAGTTGGTAGAGGTAATACCAGTAGAGATGCATTTCGGAGACATAGTTGGCGCGGGCGTTGTCTTTTGATAGCTGCGCATCGTTCAGGTCGAGCGTATTGATTTTTCCGATCATGAACGATTCTACCGATGTGTTGTAGCGTTTCTGCGCGATCGCATCGGCTTCTTCGGCGATACGCAACTGCTGCGCCTGATGGTTGTATTGCTCCACCAACAGGAAAAGGTCTTGGTTGAAATCCATCTGCTCCTGCTTGAGGCGTGAAGCAATCATGTCGCGGTTGGATTCCGCCACCTTTACGCGCCCTTTCCGTTTTCCCCAATCCAGAATCGGTATCTTCACGCCTACCTGCGCCACCTGGTAATCCATAAGGTTACGGTATGCCGCGCGAAATGCCTGATCCTGCCCGGTATAACCTATGGAGGCGAACAGGTCGATCTCCCGCTGCGCCCCTTTGGCCTTTGCTACTTCATAATCGGCTTCCAACTGGCGGCGGCGGATGTTTTGGGCAAGGGGATTGTTCTGTTGCGCTTTTTCCATTACATCGCGATAGCTGATCTCTGGGTATTCCGTCATTTCCGTAATAACGGGTTCAATGGCGTCGGCCTCGCTCAATCCCAGGAACGACCGCAGGCGGAACATCGCGCCGTTGAGCGACGACTGTTCCTTGGTAAGATTCGACGCCGCTTTTAAAGCAGAGAGTTCCAGTTGCAACAGTTCGTTCTCCGATATCTGCCCCATTTTACGGCGCGCCTGTGCAATTTCGTAAATGCGGTCGGCGTTCTTCTTGTTCTGTTCGGCAATATGCAGGTTTTCTTTTGCCAGCAGCAGTTGGAAATAATAGGTGATGGTGCGGAGCGTAATTACTTCTACATTTTCCAAGTAAGTCGCTTTCGCTTCGTTATAGCGGATAGGCTCTATGCGGCGTTTCCACTTCATCTCGTTTACGCCGAAGATAGGCTGGGAATAGGCGATTCCTACCGGTACGCTCATATAGTACCGGTTGGCGCCGGCAGTATTCAGCGGATCGATAAGTTGCATTGATGTGTTGAGCGACAATTTTCCCCCTGTAAGCCAGATATTCTGGTCGATGGATATCTCTCCCATTATACCCAGCGAATTGGTTCTGACAAACTTATAGGTACCGTCTTCACTCTGATACAGGTTATAGCTTCTGCGATAATCGGGGAGTGTGGAGGAAAGGTTTACCTCCGGTAGCAGGTCGGCCCTGTAGGTACGGTACTCCCAATAGGATGTTTTTAACTCGTTAAGCGCCACGGCTGCGTCCACCGATTGCAGCCGCGCCAGTTCAACGGCTTCGGGAAGCGTCAGCGCCTGTTGCGCCGGCGCTCCCATTGCCGTAATGAGTAAAAGAAGTAGAGTAGAAAAAGTTATTTTTTGCATAGGATTTTCGTTGTACCGGGTTTCTTTTGTCTGTAAACAAAGTGTGTGCCAGAAATATAATATACTGTATATTAGATTATAATAAAAATAACAACTGTCCGAAAACGAACACTTAGGGTTCAAATTCGGACAGTTGTTATCAGGCTTCCCGCGGGCAATATCTCCCGGCGCTTAATTGGCGACGTGCGTCGAGGGGTATACGGTTTGTGTTACCGGATGATTTGTAAAGTCGTAATGAGTCGGGGAGAAATACATTTCTATCCGATTAACAGGTTTATTTGTTTGCCAAGCCCGGTTTCAAATATTTTGGATAATGTGGAAAGTTGAATATCGCATTTGCCGTTTTCTAACCGGGAAATATAACTTTTTTTTGTCCCTACTTTTTCGGCAAGTTGCTGCTGTGTCATATTCGCTTCTTTCCGCGCTTCTTTCAGCATTTCACTAATGACAAAATACTGCGCTTTTTCTTCAAACTCATCCCGTTCTTTTGCACCGATCTTTCCGTATTTAATGTCCAATAACTCTTCAAAGTTCTTGGCATTTCTGATTTCTTCTTTGTCCATTATTTTTTTCAAAATTAACTGAAAAGTTATCTGTTTGCAAAACAAATACCGGTAATCTTTCGAGGTTACCAATATAAACCACCATCACCATACCACCTCCTTTTACTCATCCTGTAACGCTTCCACCGGATGTGTTTTCGACGCCTGGCGTGCCGGAATCCATGCGCTGAATAGTATGATAAATGCAAGCAACAGGTATGTTATAAGATTTACCACTAAAAAACAGAGCGTAAAATCCTGGGTTATATAGAGTGCCTCCGTTACGGTTTCGTACTTGTGGAGATCTGTGTTCAGTCCGATTATACCGGTACGCGCAATGGCATAATTGATAATGACGGCAGGAAGAACCGCTACGGTAAACAGAATAATGGCTTCGGCGATGAATTGCAGTTGCAATGTTGTGCGCGTACTCCCCATTGCCATACGCAGGCCGATTTCGCTGCGCCGGGTTTCATTGCGGAACCAGAACGTGGCGATAATGCCTAAGGCGATATTCAACAGGAAGAAGACCATCAACGCCATATGGGTGCGTACTTCGTTGGTTACGCCAAAACTGTAATTTATATCTTCTTTCAGTCTGTTGAACGATTGAATATCTTCTAAGTAGAAATTGCCGATTCTCAACTGCCCGGTCATCTCTTTACGGAAACCGGCAATGAACCGTTGTTCCGGCGTTCCTTGTTTCGTGCGGATGCAAACGGCGAAGTCTGTAATATTTTTAGCGGAAACTTGCGGCGATGTGCCGAACACTGCCCCATAGGGCAATGTGTAGTCGAATCGTTTCTGGTCGTTCAACACATCGGCCACTACATAATTTCTCTTTCCTTCCCCAATATCGGCCATGACCGTTTTCCCGACCGCCGATTCGTCCCCGAACAGTCCCCTTTCCACCATCCGGGTGATGAGTATGGAATTGTTTTGCCGCAAATCGATGCTTGCCAAACGTTCCCAACTGTTGTCCTTCGCAGAGGTATAACGGAAGATGCGGAAAAAATCGCCCGAACGGACATTTTTTGCTTCGGCGGATATTTCTAAAGAATCGCTGCTATTGTACTTTATAACGAAAGTGTTGGTTCGACTTCCGGAAAAAGGAATAGATCCCCATGAAAGAAAAGTTAAGTCGGCATATTCCACATTCTTATATGCTTTGATTTTCCGGACGAACAGATCCAGATTCTCCGGTATTTTTGCCGAGTCGTTTTCCGCCGGATTGTACCGGGATGTTTCGCTCCCGTAAATGCCGTAGGTTACAAGATAAGTATCGTTTGCGTCGAATCCCTGCGGAATGCTTTTGTTGTGCAGCATCACAAAAGCGAAATCCGTCAGCGCCCACATCAATACAAAGACTATCATCAGTTCGATGAAAATCCACGTGTTGTATTTCCGTTGCGCCCAAAGTTGTTTGAAGATATGATGTAGCATGATCAGTTGTATTTAATGTAGAGTGAGTCGACGATGTTTTTGCGCAATGAACGCCAAACCGGAATCAGCGCGGAGAGGATATTCATTACAAGGCATACCAGCAGCACGATGAGGAATATGTTTATGTTGAAGAGCATCGAGATGGAAAAGTCCACCGGCGTTCCTTCGGGAAGCGCGTCGGTGAATTGCTTGCCTATGTCGAGAATCCAATCGCGTGTGAACAAAAGGATCAGATAGGAGAGCAGCAGTCCCGCCAGCCCTCCCAATCCGGTAAGCAACAGGTTTTCGGTCAGTACCTGGTTGGTGAGTTTCGCACGCGATGCGCCGAATGCTTTCCGCACGCCCATTTCTCCCAACCGCTTTTCCATTCGCGTGCTGTTCATCCCCGACAGGTTGAGCGCGGGAACCAGAAGCAGTAAAAAGAGAACCAGAAAGTTCTGGATACTGATCTTTTTCATGTCCGGGCCAATATTCGACCAAAAACGGTGTATTACCACCGACTGAATGTCGGGTTGTCCCAACAGGTCGATTTTCCATTCCGTTGCCTGCGCGTTGAACTTGCGGACATTTTCGTCTACTTCTTTACGGATGGATTCAAAGTCGGACTCCGAATGCGCCAAAAGGTACACTCTGCCTACGCCTCCTATCATCCCTTCTCTTTCGGAATCTTCCCGGTCATAGTCATTGATACAGGTATAGGGCATCCAGATTTGGGAGTAAGTCTCCGCCATAACATACGACACATCTTTTACCACACCCGCAATGCGATAGGGTTTGAATCCATATTCCATGTATTGTCCCACCGCTTCCGCCCGGCCGAAGAGATTCTTTGCCAGCGATTCGGAAACGACGGCGACCTGCAAACCCGATGCGAAGTCGGCGTCGGAAAACGGTTTTCCCGAAACGAACCGGAAATCAAATATTTTCCAGTAATCCGCATCCACGTACCGGCTCTGAATACGGGTCAGGTTATCGTCGTTGGGAAGCGAAGCAAAATCGGCCCCCTGCATCATTACGGAAACTCTTTCGGGCGTTTGCAGCGGCATGAACAGCAATCGCGCCGCCTTATACGACAGGCTGCCCGAATTGAAGTATTTGAATCGCACCGTGTCCACCGGTTCAACGCTTATCGATTTTGCGTACATCAGCCTGCTGCGGGTGGTTTCAGGGTAGATACCGGCTGTTTTCACGTAATCCAGTATCGCCATCACCATCACCATTGAGATACCCAATGCCGTTCCTGCGACGTAAATAGCGCTGAAAAGCCTGTTTTGCCTTATCAGTTGCCACGCTTGTTTGAAATATTGTCGAATCATTTTTTTTAATTGTTTATACTAAAACTTTGATAATCATATTGGTTCCATTTTCCGGGGAAAGATTTTTGTCCGTTAGCGCAGGGTTTCCATTAACGAATTAAGAGCTTCCGCTAATTAACGGAAAGCTTGTTCCCGTTAAAAAAAAGTTCCCTTTGATAAAATTTCCGGCGGGAAACAGCCTTTTTTAGATACAAATAACTTCGTAGAAAAACTTTTAAACAGTTTCTTAACCTCCTAATCATTTTTTCGCCTTATCACAAACTATTCATCCCTTAACGCTTCCACCGGGTGCATTTTCGATGCCTGGCGCGCCGGGATCCATGCGCTCACGGTTACGATAACAGCGAGAAACAGATACGTGATGAGGGTGGTAAGGAAAAAACGCAACCATACGTTATCTATAATATATTTGTTGTTACTACTGTAAAAATAATCGTCGAAGGCATTGATCAGTCCGGCCTGTACCACAGCGAAATTAATACAAACGGCGGGTACGAAAACAAGCGTCAGCAACGCCAATGCTTCACCGATAAATTGCAATCGTAACCTGCGCCGGTTACTTCCCATAGCCATCCGCACCCCTATTTCATTGCGCCGTGAAGTAACACGAAACCACAACGTACCGATAACGCCCAGTGCAATATTCAACAGGAAAAAGGCCATCAATCCGAAACGAATGCGTATTTCATTAGACATGCCCATGATAATATCCATTCTTTTACCTACTTCTTTGTATGTTACTATGGACGAAGTAACTTCTTTCTTGAACCGGTCTAACGAAAAATCTTTCCCAACCCTGATAGCTATTTCAGGCTCTTTTACATCACTTTCCTTTGCATTAAAAAAAACGGAGGAACAATGCTTTTCGTAATTATATGGTTTTTGTCTTTCCACCACATCCGTTACGGTATATTCTTCGCTTCCATCCATAAAAACAGACCTGCCGAGCGCGCTCTCATTCCCGAACAAAACCCGTGCAACGTCAGCCGTTAATACAATCGATTTGGGGTTGGCAATGTCCAATTTCCCAAAAGTACCGGGATGAAGCACGGAACGTACTTTGAATATCTCGAAATAATTGTTCGATGTTACCGGTTTTTGCTGGACTTGAACACTTTCGGCGGAAGCAACGGTATCTTTGCTTATCTGGATTCCCGAATAGGAGTTCCCGAAAGGGGTAGTACCCGTATATCTTCCGGTAAGAAATGCTTTCTCAACACAGGGGAACAGCCGTACCTTATCATAAAATATACGAAACTCTTCTTTCTCATTTTCAGTGATGTCTTTATGATTTATCCTGTATGTATTTTCTATATCATATCCTTTTTCCAACGACAGATTATGAAAAACAACAAATCCGTAGTCAATTATATACCATACGAGTACAAAACCCGCCAAT
>JAISZV010000003.1 GCA_031284475.1 Proteiniphilum sp.
GCTACACCACCCCTTGCGCCATCATAGCATCGGCCACTTTCATGAATCCGGCTATATTGGCTCCTTTTACGTAGTTGGTATATTGTCCGTTTTTCCCATGCGCCACACATTGATGGTGAATATCGCCCATGATCTGGTGCAACCATTTATCCACCTCCTCGTTGCTCCAGGAGATATGCATGGCGTTCTGCGTCATTTCCAGTCCCGAACAGGCTACGCCGCCGGCATTGACCGCCTTTCCGGGGGCAAAAAGCATTTCGTTGTCTAAGAAGAAATCCACCGCCTCGGCCGTACAACCCATGTTGGAGACTTCCGCCACCAACAATACGCCGTTCTCTTTCAACCGTTTGGCATCCTCTAAGTTCAATTCATTCTGAATAGCGCAGGGCAAGGCAATATCCACTTTGAGTTCCCACGGTTTCCTTCCGGGATAGAAGGTTGCATTCGGAAATTCATCGGTATAAGGCGCCACCACATCATTTCCCGAATCACGCAATTCGAGCATATAAGCAATTTTCTCCGGGGTGTTCACGCCTTCTTCATCATAAATATAACCGTCGGGGCCCGAAATGGCCACCACTTTGGCGCCCAGTTCCGTCGCCTTTGTCACGGCTCCCCATGCCACGTTTCCGAATCCGGATACCGCTACGGTCTTCCCTTTCAGGTCGATATTGTGTGTTTCACACATCCGCTGCACGAAATAGAGCGCGCCGAATCCGGTCGCTTCGGGACGAAGCCGCGAACCTCCGAACGACATCCCCTTCCCGGTAAATGTTCCCGTATGTTCACGGGCCAGCTTTTTGTACATCCCGAACATATACCCCACTTCGCGCGTACCCACGCCTATATCTCCGGCCGGCACATCGGTATCGGGGCCTATATTGCGCCACAACTCCATTACAAAAGCCTGGCAGAAACGCATGATTTCCGCCTGGGAACGCCCTTTGGGCGAAAAATCCGATCCGCCTTTGCCTCCGCCCATCGGAAGGGTGGTAAGCGCATTCTTGAACGTCTGCTCAAATCCCAAAAACTTAAGTGAAGACAAAGTTACCGAAGAATGGAAGCGGATGCCTCCTTTGTAAGGGCCTATGGCTCCGTTGAATTGCACGCGGTAGCCGATATTCACATGCACTTTTCCGTTGTCGTCCACCCACGGAACGCGGAAAGTAAACACACGGTCGGGCTCCACTATCCGTTCGATAATGCCCGCCTTCTCAAATTCAGGGTGTTGGTTATATACATCTTCAATCGATACCAACACTTCTCTCACGGCTTGAAGAAACTCAGACTCGCCCGGATGTTTCGCCTCGAGCTGTGTCATAATGTCACTCGTTTTCATATTAACAAGGTTTATTTAGGAATTTAATCTGACAAAGGTATAGATTATTTTGGAATATTGATATTATTCCCCTGTTTTTTCATCGGGAAAAAAGAGGATTTCCGCTTCCTTTTCCGGAGCAGGACAAAACAAAGACTATCAGTAATTTATCAAAGTATAAGAAAAAGGGCTTTTCAGGTCTTAAGATTGATATTTTCAGCCTGTAATAACAATGTTTTATTACATAAGGAACCCCTATTATGCAAAAAAGTGAAATCCGGTTTATCTGACGGAGTGCGTCCTGGTTCTTGGGATAAGAATGATGAAAATAAAGTTTCGGATGTTAGCGGTTAAATGCCTATTTTTGTAGTGAATTTCTGATCTCTTTTTGAAATGGCAAAGAACAAACTGTCCAAATTTGCCGATATGGCCACCTACGGGAACGTGTTCCAATATACCTTCGATACATTGAAAGAAGAAGGGTTTCCTTTCAAGGGAAAATGGCAGGCTTATTTTGGTAATAACAACCCTGTTGTGCTCGAACTGGGTTGCGGTAAAGGAGAATATACGGTTGGACTGGCGCGCAAATTCCCGGAAAAGAATTTTATAGGGATCGACGTCAAAGGCGCTCGAATGTGGACTGGGGCTACCCAGGCGCTGGAAGAGGGATTGTCAAATGCGGCTTTTCTCCGGACGCGCATAGAGCTTATCAATCATTTTTTCGCACAGGATGAGGTATCGGAGGTATGGATTACTTTTCCAGACCCCCAAATGAAAAAGGCCACCAAACGGCTCACTTCCGCCTGTTTTATGAAGGAGTACAGCCGGCTCCTGAAAAACGGAGGCGTCATTCACCTGAAAACAGACAGCAAATTCCTGTACGAATACACCAAAGCGATGATAAAGGAAAACCTGCTCACAACGCTTTTCGATACCGACGACCTTTACAACTCCGGTCTGAATGAAGATATGCTCGAAATCCGGACATTCTATGAACAACAGTGGCTCTCGCGGGGTTTAAATATCAAATATATCCGGTTTCTCTGTCCGAAAGACCACCAATGGACGGAACCGAACATAGAAATAGAAAAAGATGCGTACCGTAGTTTTGGCCGCAAAGCAAGAGGTTAGACTAATGTGAATAATGTGAATAATGTGCTAATGTGAATAATGGGGTACGAGGGCTGATGAAACTAATGGGGGTAATGAAAATAATGTAATGATTTAATGATGTGCCAATGTGAATAATGGGTTAGAAGATACCGTCGTGCCGGGATGGGAATAATATATGAATGTGATTAATGTTTTAATGAATAAATAAATATTAAAATCAAATGGAAAGAAGCAATGTTATTGTAGATATGACGCTTAGTTTTGCTTTAGATATTATTGCATTTACCGATCAGCTAAATGAAAATAAAAAGTTTGTAATCGGACAGCAGTTATTGAAAAGCGGTACAGCTATTGGAGCAAACGTGAAAGAGGCGCAAAATTGCGAAAGCAAAGCAGATTTTATACATAAACTCAAGATTGCAGCCAAAGAAGCCGATGAAACGGAATATTGGCTGATACTTTGTCAACATGCCAAAGACTACCCGTTTGATAAGGTATTATTCGACAAATTAAAAGAAATTCAGAAAATCATTAATAAAATCATATACACATCCAAACAACGTATAACATAAATATGTACTAATAATTTGCCGATTGCCAAATACATTCGTCTAATTGGCACATTAGTACATTGGCATATTAGCATATTAGGCACATTGTTTCATTAACCCCAGTAACCCATTAGTCACATTGGCATATTAACCACATTAGCACATTAACATCATGGCAATATATCCACAACTTATTATCGACGCACTGAAAAACGTGCGTTATCCCGGAACGGGACAAGACATTGTTTCTGCCGGCATGGTAGCCGACGACATCCGTATAGAAGGAATGAAAGTGAGTTTCTCGCTCATCACCGAAAAGGTAAATGATCCGTTCATTAAATCGGTCGTAAAAATGGCAGAGCAGGCCATTCTGATATACGCCGACGGAAATATTGATATACAGGGAAACATCTCCGTAAAATCGAAACAGGTTCCCCGTCCGGAGCTTCCCTGTTTGTTGCCGGGGGTGAAAAATATCATTGCCGTAGCGTCAGGGAAAGGCGGCGTAGGAAAGAGCACCGTATGCGCCAATCTTGCCGTAGCGTTGGCGCAGAAAGGATATAAGGTAGGACTGCTGGACGCAGACATCTTCGGCCCGTCGGTTCCCAAAATGCTCGGCGTAGAAGATGCAGGGCCGGCATTAGAGAACAAAGATGGGCGCGACCTCATTGTTCCTATCGAAAACTACGGAATAAAAATGCTCTCCATGGGATTTTTCGTCAAGAAAGAAGAGGCAATCGTCTGGCGTGGGGCGATGGCCGGCAACGCATTGAAACAACTGATCGGCGACGCCGATTGGGGTGAACTGGATTACTTCCTGATCGATTTTCCACCGGGAACAAGCGATATTCACCTGACGCTGGTGCAAACGCTGCCCATTACGGGAGCAGTGATAGTAAGCACTCCCCAGGAAGTAGCGTTGGCCGATGCACGCAAAGGGATCGGCATGTTCGCCGGAGATAAGGTAAACGTACCCATCTTGGGATTGGTGGAAAATATGGCATGGTTCACACCGGACGAATTACCGGAAAACAAGTATTACATCTTCGGGAAAGAAGGATGTAAACGATTGGCCGAGGAGCAAGGCTACGCCCTACTGGGACAGATTCCCATCGTGCAAAGTATTCGTGAGGGCGGCGACGACGGCCAACCGGTAGCGCTACGCCGGGAAAGCATTACAGGTATGGCTTTCTCCGAACTTGCCGATAACCTGATTGCCGCTGTCGATAAACGAAACCGGGAGCAGCCCAGGACACAGATCGTAGAAGTCACACGAAAATAGTTGATTATAAATGAGTAAAAAAAGCAGAACCAAGAAGCAAGAGCCAAGAATCAAGACTTTTAAATTTCTTGACTTCTCCACTTCTTCATTAATAACATTAGCACATTAGTCACATTGACACATTAGCATATTAGTAACATTGCCCCATCAGATACACCAGCCCCAGTACCCCATTATTCACATTATTCACATTAGCACATTAGTCACATTGAATTATGAACCATCCTCTACAGCAATTTCAGTTTTGTCCCAAGTGCGGTTCAAAGCAATTTCTCGAACACAACGAAAAGTCGAAGAAGTGCGCCGGTTGCGGTTTCACCTATTACTTCAACTCGTCGGCAGCCGTAGTAGCGGTTATAGAGAACGGCAAAGGCGAAATATTAATCGCCCGCAGAGCGAAAGACCCGGCGAAAGGCGCCCTGGATCTTCCGGGCGGTTTTGTAGATATGTATGAAACGGCGGAAGAAGCAGTGATCCGGGAGATAAGGGAAGAAACGAGCCTGTCGATAAATTCATTGCAATATCTGTTCTCTATTCCGAATATTTACCTATATTCGGGGTTTGAAGTGCACACTGTGGACGCCTTCTTTAGGTGCAAGGTAAATGAATACAATCATTTAACGGCGCAAGACGACGTATCGGAGTTGTTCTTTCTCGCGTATGACAGGCTCAATCCGGCCGATTTCGGATTACACTCCATTCGTAAAGGAGTTGAAAAGTTATTACGTGAAACGGGCAGGACAATCAACAACAGACAGAATGATTGAAGCAAGTTTCACACACCATAATATATAGTAATCGTGTAAAAATAAATAATCCAAGATATGAAAAAAATCATCTTATTTTATACCCTTGCCCTTATAGCGCAGGTTTCCATAGCGCAAAGGACGGTATACCATACACAGCCCGAAGAGTTGTTCAACCGGGGGAAAGAGATGTTCCTTGAGGGGAATTGGGAAGGCGCGGAGCAATTACTGGAGAAATTCGCAGCCGGAAGCAACGACGCCTATCTGAAAGAAGAGGCAGCCTATATGGCAGTCGTATCCTCGTTCCGCCGCGGTGACGGTAACAGCGGGAACAGGCTGGAAGCGTTTCTCGATGCGCACCCCGAAACCATTCACCGGCACCAGGTCAATTTCCTGATCGGCTCGTACTATTTCGATAAGAAAGAGTGGCAGGCTGCCGCAGAGCGGTTCAATCGGGCCGACCTCAACTACCTTACTCTGACGGAACAGGAAGATTACAGTTTCCGTTCGGCTTACACCCAATTGCAATCAGGGAATAAAGAGGAAGCTACCCGTTTATTCGGATTACTCTCCCTGAACAGCGATAAATACCGGGATGCAGCCGTTTTTTATCTTGGTTACATCGAATACTCCAACGGAAACTACCCGGAGGCATTGCGTCGTTTTGAGCGATTGAAAGACCATCCCGAATACAGTGAGGAGGTCGCTTTCTATACGGCGCAGGCAACCTTTTTCGGCGGCAAGATAGAAGAAGCCGTAAAGTTATCGGAAGCGTTCGTGCACAGGTTTCCTGCAAGCGAACACCTTACCGAAGCATACAGGATTCTCGGCAATGGTTATTACAGGTTGGAACAACCCTCCAGGGCCATACCCTATTACGAGAATTATCTGGCCGGCATAGACAGGCCGCTCAGGGGCGACGCCTATTTCTTAGGATTGTCTTATTTCGAGACAGGCAATTACAGCAAGGCGGTACAGATGTTTCAACAGGCAGTAGGAGAACCCGGCGAACTTTCACAAAATGCACAACTGCAATTGGGGCAAACCTATCTGCGGCTAAACCTGAAACAATCCGCACAGATGGCTTTTGAAGCGGCTTCCCGGGACAATTTCAATCCACAGGTACGTGAAACGGCCATGTTCAACTATGCCTTGCTGGCGCATGAAACCAATTTCTCCGTCTTCAGCGAATCCATCACCCTGTTTGAGAATTTCCTCCGGGAATTTCCCGATTCACCTTATAAAGACCAGGTAAACGATATTCTGGCCGAAACTTTTCTCACTACTAAGGATTACAACGCCGCGTTGAATGTCATCAACCGTATCGGTAACCCCGGACGACGGATATTGGAAGCAAAGCAGATGGTACTTTTTCAGTTGGGAGCGCAGGCGTTTATCAACGGCAATATGAACGAGGCGATACAACATTTCAATAACAGCGCCGGTTTAGGCAACCTGAACGCCAAAGCCCGCAACAATGCCTATTTCTGGAGAGGCGAAGCATACTACCGGATGAGTAACTACAACAATGCCGCCAACGATTTCCGGCAATTCACCCAAAACGCAACTTCTACGGACGAAAACTATGCGCTCGGATGGTACAATTTGGGATATGCACTCTTCAAACAACAACAATACAACCAGGCGGTAAATGCTTTTCAGCAATATATCGCTGCGGAGAAGGCAAGGAACCGGGCGGAATACGCCGATGCGTTAAACCGCATAGGCGACAGTTATTACTTTAACCGCAGTTTCAACGAAGCGGAACGTTTCTACGCGCAGGCGGCGGACGTCAATCCTTCTTCCGCCGATTATGCCGCCTACCAGCGGGCATTTGTGATGGGGTTGCAACGCAACTACCAGGGAAAGATCACGGCGCTCGATAACCTGATGCGCAACTATCCCAACTCACAATATTTTGATGACGCTCTTTATGAAAAGAGCCGCGCGCTCACCATGCTCAACAAGGAAAGCGAGGCCATCGCCGTATTGCAGCGATTGGTCAATGATTTCCCGAGAAGCCCCCTTGCCGGCCAGGGAGGAGTGCAATTGGGACAATTGTACTACAACATCGAAAATTACCGGCAAAGTATTGCCGCCTACAAAAACGTGATCGCTAATTTCCCCGGTTCGGACGACGCGCGCAATGCGCTGGTCTCCTTAGAGACGGTTTATCGTGATATGAACGACATCGACAGCTATGTGCAATATGCCAACTCCCTGCCGGGCGGGATGCGTATTACGCCGTCGCGGCAGGACTCCCTCACTTATTTGGCCGCCGAAAGCGTCTATATGCGCGGGAACCGGCCCGACGCAGAATCGGCCATGACAAAATACATCCAATCTTATCCCAATGGGGCGTACAGCAGCGACGCCCATTATTACCTCGGAGTAATTGCCGACGAGAGAAAGAACCGGGATCTGGCGCTATCCCACTACCGGAAAGTGATTGACGCAGGCAATCTAAAATTCCTCGACAACGCGCTTATCTACACGGCGCAGGCAGAATACGGGAATGGGAACTACCGCCAGGCGTTGGCCGATTATTCCCAATTGGCCAACTCAGCCCGGAACGCTACCAACCGGCAGTTGGGGCAAATGGGTATTGTGCGCACACAGTCGCAACTGGGAGGTTATCACGAAGCGGCCCGCGCCGCCACCGACTTGCTCTCCAACAGCAACCTTTCGCCCGAAACGGTAATCGAAGCGCGGTATTTACGGGGAAAAGCATACCAGCAGGTCAATGAAACTGACAATGCCATGGCCGACTTCCAACTCGTGGCCAACGATACCCGAAGCATCTATGGAGCCGAGGCGCAGTTCATCCTTGCCGACGCTTATTACCGATGGAAATCGTATGACCGCGCCGAAGCGCAGGTAAAAGAGTTCATGCAGAAAGGAACATCGCACCAGTACTGGATGGCGCGGGCGCTCATCGTCCTCTCGGACGCTTACCTCGCCAGAGGCGATGAATTTCAGGCGCGCCAATACATAGAGAGCCTGAAATCCAATTACAAGGGAGACGAGGCCGACGTCCAGCAGATGATCAATGAGAGACTGAAAAGTGAAAAGTAAAAAATTACCCCATTAGCATATCAGGAAATAAATAATCGTATGAAGAAAATATATATAGTAATAGCAGCATTGGCGTTATCCGCCGGAAGTTTTGCCCAGACAGCCGATTCCCTGCTGAGGCGGCAGATGGAACTGGAACGCGATTTCAACCCTACCCTGCCGGACGCAGACAAAATCAATTCGCTGCCGGCGCTACGCGAACCGTCCGTTCAGAAGGCCAACACCAACTATTCCACCTGGGCGGGACGTACGACTCCCCCGCTGGAAATTGCATTGTCCCGGCCGGGAAATATCATGACGGTGATCCCTTACAGCCGCAAAAAGGGGTACCTCTCATTCAACGCGGGTAATTATGCCAATCTTGACGGGATATTCGGCTACCGCTTAGTGGAAAATGAAAAAAATAATCTCGCTTTCACTTTTCTGCACAACTCCTCAAACGGGAATATAAAATATGTACAGGATGTTGAGCCGGCAAGCAATAAAGCCCGTTTCACGGATAATGAGGGGAGCCTCGGCTACCGGCGCCGGGCCGATGCACTCACGCTCAGCCTGGATCTTTCTTACCTCAATTCCCTTTTTAACTATTACTGGAACAGGTTTGGCAATGAGCCTTTGTATAACGATGAAAACCAAAGTATAGGCGTGTTGAATACAAAAGTCGGGATCGCATCGCACAAAACGGACCGGCTGAATTACAGGGGGTATGTCAATTTCCGCAACTTTTCCGCGAAATACGGCGATCTGCCCGGTTCGGAAGGAATAAGGGGGAACGAAGTGAGCACGGCGGCGGGATTCGACAAACCTTTCGGTAACGCGCAAAGCAAGTTTGGGATCGACGGAGAGATATTCGCCACATTCTACAACGGCGACCTCAGCGATTATTTCCTGAGCAATGCCGCTCCTTATATCATTTTCGGAAATTCGGGCACTTACGCCAGGTTAGGCGCAGACGCGCTGTTCCAATCGTCCGGCGATTTAAGGGTGCGGGTTGCGCCTAACGTAAAGCTGCAATGGGCGGTAACCGAACATTCGTCGCTTTATGCGGATATTCACGGCGGATTCGGCAATAATACTTTCCTCGAAATGATAAGGGAATCGCGATACATCCGCCCCTACGGCAATGTAAGGCCTTCCTACTCTGTTATTGATATGAACGCCGGCGCAAAGATCGGCGAGATCAGCGGATTCCGGATCGATGTCTTCGGCGGATTCAAAAAAACCGATGATGAACACTTCCTTATACTCAACGGGCAGGATGCGGGCGGAAATGCGCCGGGGGTTTACCGAGAAGTACTCAGGCCGGTATATGGCGACTTGTCGCACGCGCATATCGGCGGAATGATCCGAAGCAATATCCCGGCGCAGCTCGATATTTCGCTGCGGGTGAAAAAGAATTTCTACAACCTGCGCTATATCAGTATGGATGATGAACGGATTGACGACCCCAAAGCCTATAACAAACCCGGCTTGGAAGTTGACCTCCGCGCCGCATTCAGCCTGACGGATCACCTGAAACTCACAGCCAATTACTACTTTGCAGGAGACCGCTGGTCGTATTACGACGGAACAAACAGGGAAATGAACAATATCAACGATCTCAATGCAGGAGCGCTCTACCGGATCAACGATTCATTTTCGCTCAACCTGAGGGCAAACAACCTGCTTTTTCAGAAGTATGACGTTTGGTACGGTTACCCTGCGCAGGGGCTCAATGCCTCCGGCGGATTCACCTTCCGCTTCTGACGATATTTTCCTGTACGCAAACGTTCAATTAATAAATGTAATTGAAACAAGAAGCTGTATCAAAATAGAAAACAGGCCTTTGGGAATTGAATAGCTGAATTTGTTCTCCGGTAAGATACAAAGAGGGTGAAATCACAATGTGATACACCCTCTTGAAGTTATATTTGTTACTTGAATCTGTCTGTATTATCCTAAAATAGGTTGGCTGTTTTGAGTTACGATCACGGCACAAATTGTTTACGATGTAGATATATAACGCGCTCCTTCTTCTCATATTTTAATGATCTCTTTTTCTGTTTCCAATGCTTTTTTGTATTTTTGTCGCACTCTTTCAGTATCTGTAATTTATATGGGAGAATAAAATAAGGTATGGGTAAACAAACAAAGGGCCGGAAGCAAAACCCGAAAACAAAAAAGAAAGACATTGTAAAAACCATGTGGGGCCTCTTCGGCCTCCTTACAGGGGGTATTATCCTTTTTTTCCTGCTTGTTTCCGCAGGAATGATAGGCTACATTCCCAAAATTGACCAACTGGAGAACCCGATTGACAAATATGCTTCGCAGGTAATTTCTACCGATAATGAATTGCTTTTCACCTATTCCCAAAGCGACGACAACCGTATATTCGTAGATTACTCCGATCTCTCTCCGCATCTCATCAATGCGCTGATAGCCACGGAAGACGTTCGTTATTATTCTCACTCCGGCATAGATATTATAGGCCTGGGAAGGGTTATATTTAAAACGCTTATACTTAGCAGGGCGGAGAGCGGAGGAGGAAGTACCATCACCCAGCAGTTGGCAAAACTGCTCTATTCGCGCAAGGCAAACAATAAAATAGAACGCGTTTTTCAGAAACCGGTCGAATGGATAATTGCAGCCAAGTTGGAACGTTTTTATTCAAAAGACGAAATCATCAACCTCTATTTAAACAAGGTAGATTTCAATTATAGCGCCATTGGAATTGAATCCGCCACCCGCACCTATTTCAACAAAACGCCCGGCGAGTTGAATATAGAAGAGTCGGCCATGCTGGTAGGGATGCTGAAAAACCCCTCTCTCTTCAATCCCAGGCGACGTTTGGAGTTAACCCAGGAACGCCGCAACGTAGTAATCAACCAAATGCGGAAAGCCGGCCATATAAACAGGCAAACGGCCGATTCGTTAAAACAACGTCCTATTGAACTCGATTTCAACCGTTCCGACCACGTAGATATTACCGCTCCCTATTACCGTCAACACCTGGCAAAGATGATGATGGCCAAAAAGCCGGAGAGGAAAAATTACGCATCATGGCAAGGACAACAATTTAGGGAAGATTCTCTTTCATGGGAAGAAGACCCGCTCTACGGCTGGTGCAACAAAAATAAGAAACCCGACGGTTCTAACTATAATATTTATACCGACGGGTTAAAAATCTACTCTACCCTCGACTCCCGCATACAACGCTATGCAGAGGCAGCGGTAAAAGAACATTTAGGCGGCTATCTCCAGGATCAGTTTTTCAGTGAAAAGAAAGGAAAGGATTATGCGCCCTACTCCCGCGAAGTAAGCGATAAAGTAGATAACCTGATGATGGCCTCCATGAGGCAAAGCGAACGTTACCGCACTCTCAAACAGGGAGGCCTCAGTGAAGAAGAAATTATGAAGAACTTCAAAGAAAACCCGGTGGAGATGAAGGTTTTTTCGTGGGAAAACCGGGAAGTGGATACGCTTATGACTCCTTGGGATTCCATCCGTTACCATAAAAATTTTCTCCGTACCGGCTTCATGGCAATGGATCCTTTAACGGGACACGTGAAAGCCTATGTGGGCGGCCCCGATTTCAGGTTCTTTAAATATGACAGCGCCACCGGCAAACGCCAGGTCGGTTCTACCATCAAGCCCTATCTCTACACGTTGGCAATGGAGGAGGGGATGACTCCCTGCGACGGCATGATTCACGGGCCGGTAACCCTGATACCCGAAGTAGGGGAACCGTGGACTCCACGCAATACGCATACTGCAAGCGGTGAACTTGTATCTATAAAATGGGGGTTGCAAAACTCCGACAACTGGGTAACCGCCTGGCTGATGAGCCAGTTCTCACCATACGCGTTTGCCCGGATGCTCCAATCGTTCGGATTAAAAACGCCTGCCGACCCCGTGGTTTCATTGGCGCTGGGGCCCAACGACGCTTCCGTATATGAGATGGTTGGCGCATATTCGGCCTTTATACACGGAGGCATCCGTGTGGAACCGGTGTTAGTGACCCGTATTGAGGATTCTTACGGGAATGAAATGGCTACATTCGTCCCCCGGATGAAAGAGATCTTCAGCGAATCAACTTCCTATAAGATGCTCGATATGCTGAAAGGAGTAATAGACGGGGGAACGGGTAGCCGGTTACGCCGGATCTATAACCTGAAAGGAGAAATGGGCGGAAAAACAGGTACAACGAACAACAACTCCGACGGATGGTTCATGTCGTTCACGCCCACTCTGGTAACAGGCTGCTGGGTGGGAGGAGAGGAGCCTTCCATTCATTTCGACCTGATGGCTTACGGGCAGGGAGCCAGTATGGCGTTACCCATTCACGGTATCTTTTATCAGAAAGTCTATGCCGATACCGGACTGAACTACAAAGACAACGGTACATTTGATATTCCCGCCGGTTTTGATCCCTGTCATGATATGCAGCGCTATTCACCCGATTTCTACCGCAACAACGATCCGGTGATCGAAAGCGAAGGGATTGATGATATTTTCAATTGACAACCGGCAAACAATAAAAAATAAAAGGAGGTTACTTTAGCGGCAACCTCCTTTTATTTTAGGGACGCGAAATTTATAATAAGAAAATGTTTACCGCAAAGACGCAAAAGGGCGCAAAGTTTTAACTGTATATGAAAACTTTGCGATACTTTGCGCCC
This sequence comes from Proteiniphilum sp., assembly GCA_031284475.1. GTDB lineage: Bacteria > Bacteroidota > Bacteroidia > Bacteroidales > Dysgonomonadaceae > Proteiniphilum. The sequence continues at coordinate 12,744 of JAISZV010000003.1, forward strand.
TTTGCGGTTAAAAACATATTTTTTAGTGTCTTTTTTACTTTCCATAAGCTACAACTACAACGGCGTCATCCGGCACAGGCCCGTTATACGGCTGCACTCCATCGCCCTGTAAACGAAAGACAAAGTGAGTTTCTATCATCATCCCGATAGCCTCATCACTCTTCTTTGCCAGCGTCCAATCGGGCATATTCTCAATAACCCTTTTCACTTCTGCATCCAAAGAGGGATCTACACTTTTTGTAACCTTGACAAAAGTTACTTTTCCTTTGCTGTCTATATTGAACACAGCCGATACAAGTCCCTGAATACCGTTTTCCTGCGCAATCACCGGATACCTGACATTGTCCGCGAGATATTTCATAAAAGCCTTTTTTCCTCCGGGAAATTCCGCATTTTCAACCGGTTCACTTTTCTGTAAACTGAACATTATCGGCAATGTAAACTCTACATTGACTGCCTGTCCCCGTTGTTTTCCCGGTTCCCATTTGGGCATCGCCCGGATTACGCGTACCGCTTCCGCATCCATAAAAGGATCTATACCGCGTATTACTTTCACTTCGCTAATACTGCCGTCTTTCATGATCACGAAAGAACAGATCACCCGTCCCTGAATAGCGCTTTCTACTACTTCTTTCGGATAACGGAAATTTTCGCTCAGGAACTGCATCATCGCCTGGGTTCCGCCGGGAAACTGGGGCGAGTCTTCCACCACAACAAAAACGTCCTCACCGCTTGCTGTTTTCTTTTTATCCTGAACAATCCTCCTGTACACTCGCCCTTCATCAGTAATATACGTAACTTCCCCGACCTCATCAACAGCAACGCCTTCATCTTTCGTTTCATTTTTTGCGAGAGCCTCCTTGTCTTCTTTTGCCGGCGCTTCATTCTGCGGCATGTCTCCCT
>JAISZV010000074.1 GCA_031284475.1 Proteiniphilum sp.
TTGGGATTCATCCCCTTTGACCTGGAATATGACGCGCTGGAAATTTCAAAGGCGACAACGCCCCGGGAATTTCTCAAAGAGCATCCCGAATTAAAGGGAAAGCGTTTCCTGCAAAGTTCCGACGCACATTACCCGGAGGATATTGCCCGCGCCTATACCCGGTTTGAGATGGATGAACTGAGTTGGAAGGGCTTCACGGAGGCGTTGCTTCATTTGCGCTATGATTGATCTGGCTATGCACATGATGGATATTGTGCAAAATTCCCTACGCGCCGGAGCGGAGAAGGTAGAGATCGACCTGATAGAGAATAGTCGCGGCCATACGTTGTTGTTCCGGGTAAAGGATAATGGCAGCGGCATGGACGGGGAGACGGTGAAAAGGCTTGCCGATCCTTTCTTCACCACCCGCACTACCCGGAAAGTAGGGTTGGGAGTCCCCTTTCTTAAAATGACCTGTGAGCAGACCGGCGGCAGATTTACGGCGTTTTCGGAAGAAGGTAAGGGTAGCGTTGTGGAAGCGGTTTACCGTACCGACCACCCCGACTGTCTGCCGTTGGGCGATACGGCAGGTTATCTTGCCCTTTTGTTGAGAGCGAATCCTGAAATCCGTTTCCGGTTTACCTGCCGGATTGACGACGCGGAGTTTATCCTGGACTCCGGCGAGTTGAAAGAGCAGGGAATCGACCTCCAACATCCTCAGATGCTGGGCGCGGTAAGGGAGTATATCAGGGAGAATATAAAGGAGATTTACCGGAAACAGCCGTCGCACGGATTTTTGTGTATGTAAGCGGGAAGGCGGCGTGCGAGGCGCAAATAACAGCGAGGCGCAAATAACGGCAAAGTGCAAATAACGGCAAAGCCGGACAACAACGAAGTTTGACAAAACAAAGTTGAATAACATAAACAGAACGAAAATAAAGAGAGTATAACAATTAACGTTGAAAGAGTATGGATGGAATCAAAACACTTGCCGACCTGAAAAAGAAACAGGAAGAGGTGATGTCCCGCATGAGTTTGAGAGACAGGGCGGAAAATCCCGAATCGCTGGTGCAGGTGAAAGTGGCAATGGCCACCTGTGGTATTGCTTCGGGCGCTAAGGAGGTGATGGAATACTTCATAGAGGAACTCTATAAAAGAAAGATCGATGCGGTAGTTACACAGACGGGCTGCATGGGATATTGTTTTGCGGAGCCTACCGTAGAGATTAGCCTGCCGGGCAGGGAGGCGATAGTATTCGGTTATGTGGATACCCGAAAAGCCGACGAAATCATCGAGCGTTATATAAAAGAAGGAGAATTAGTGGACGGCATCATTCCGCAGAATTATAATACCATCTAAAATATATTGTTTATGAGTCGATACAAAATACATTTACTTGTCTGTGGAGGCACCGGTTGCCACTCTTCCGAAAGTAATCTGGTATATGAAATGCTGCGCGACGAACTGGAAAGAAAGGGGCTGGAGAAAGATGTGCAGGTTATTCGCACCGGATGTTTCGGTTTTTGTGAAAAGGGGCCTATCCTCAAGATACTGCCCGATAATACTTTTTACACGCAGGTAAAGCCGTCCGACGCCAAAGAGATCATCGACGAGCATATTATCAAGGGGCGGCGGGTATACCGGCTGCTCTATACCGATCCCGAAACGGAGGAGCATGTCCCCGATTCAAAACAGATGGATTTTTACAAGAAACAGTTGCGCATAGCGCTTCGCAACTGCGGTACCATTGATCCTGAAAACATCGACGAGTCTATTGCGCGCGACGCCTATCAAGCGTTGGGAAAAGCGCTTACCGAATATACTCCCTCGGAAACTATCGACCTTATTAAACGGTCGGGGTTGCGCGGACGCGGCGGCGCCGGGTTCCCTACCGGGCTGAAATGGGAGATTGCCGCGAAGAATAACGCCGACAGGAAATATGTAGTATGCAATGCCGATGAGGGAGACCCCGGCGCATTCATGGATCGTTCCATTCTGGAAGGCGACCCGCATTCCGTCCTTGAGGCGATGGCTATCTGCGGTTATTGCATAGGCGCTACAAAAGGATTGATTTATATCCGTGCGGAATATCCGCTGGCCATCAAACGGCTGAAAATCGCCATTGCGCAGGCGCAGGAATACGGACTGTTGGGAGAGCATATTTTAGGCGCAGACTTTAGCTTCGACGTTACATTGAGATACGGCGCCGGCGCATTTGTCTGCGGCGAGGAGACAGCCCTCATCCATTCTATGGAAGGGAAGCGTGGAGAGCCGTCGAACAAGCCGCCGTTTCCCGCGCAGAGCGGGTATCTGGGGAAACCGACCAACGTAAACAATGTGGAAACCCTGGCCAATATACCGGCAATCATATTGAAAGGGGCCGAATGGTTTTCCTCTATCGGTACGGAGCGGTCGAAAGGGACAAAGGTGTTCGCCCTGGCAGGTAAGATTAATAATGTAGGATTGATAGAGGTTCCTATGGGCATCACGCTCCGGGAGATCATCTACGAGATTGGCGGCGGCGTCAAGAACGGGAAAAAGTTCAAAGCGGTACAGACCGGCGGGCCGTCGGGAGGCTGCCTCACGGAAAAGCACCTCGATACGCCGATTGATTACGAAAGCCTGACCGCCGCCGGTTCTATGATGGGATCGGGCGGCATGATTGTGCTGGATGAGGATGATTGCATGGTATCGGTGGCAAAATTCTACCTCGGCTTCATTGTGGATGAGTCCTGCGGGAAATGCGCTCCCTGCCGTATCGGGAACAAACGGTTGCATGAAACCCTCGGAAAAATCACGGCAGGAAAAGGAACGCAGGATGATATTGAGAAACTCCGGAACCTGGGAAGCGTCATCAAAGATGCTTCGTTATGCGGCCTGGGACAAACATCTCCCAATCCGGTGCTTTCTACGCTCGATAATTTCATGGAAGAATACCTGGAGCATGTGCATGATAAGAAATGCCGTTCGGGACGGTGCCGGGACTTGCTCTATTACGTAATATCGAAGGAGGATTGTATCGGGTGTATGGCTTGCAAGAGGGTATGCCCCACACACGCTATCAGCGGCGAAAAGAAAGAGGCGCATGTCATCAACCAGGATGTATGTATTAAATGCGGCGCCTGTATGGAGAAATGCCAGTTCGACGCCATCAGCCTGATGAATGATTATCCGAGAGTATCGGCAACGGCGGCGCAAACAATTACCGAATCTTGAAATCAATGAATTAATAATCGACGTAGTTAAATTGCGAATCGTCTTGATTCTTGTATCTTGATTCTTGAATCTTGACTCTTGACTCTAAAAAAAATGATCGAACTTACAATAGACAATAAAAAAGTATGGGTGGAGGAGGGAACCACCATCCTGAAAGCAGCCCGGAATGCGGGTGTGGAAATACCTACATTGTGCCATTTTGAACTGTGCGGCATGGGTATCGAGAGCAAACCGGGAGGATGCCGCATCTGTGTGGTGGAGGTGGAAGGCCGCCGTACCCTGGCGCCGTCGTGCATGACCGAAGCGCAGCACGGAATGGTGATACATACCCATAATACAAGGGTGTTGAACGCGAGGACAACGGTGTTGAAACTGATCATTTCCGACCATCCGCTCGATTGCTTAGTCTGCGCCAAATCGGGACAGTGCGAACTGCAAAACCTTGCCGTACAATTCGGCATCAGGAGCCAGCCGTATGAAGGAGAGCAATCCCGCTACCGGAAAGATACTTCTCCTTCCATCATCCGCAATATGGACAAATGTATCATGTGCCGCAGGTGTGAGATGATGTGCAACGAAGTGCAGACCGTAGGCGCTCTTGCGGCAGTGAACCGCGGGTTTATGTCGGTGGTGGCGCCCGCTTTCGAGATGAACCTCGAAGACTCGCCCTGCACCTACTGCGGGCAGTGCGTGTCGGTTTGCCCTACCGGCGCGCTGACCGAAGCGGATCATACCAATGAGGTTATCCGGGCGCTGAGCGACCCCGCCAAAACGGTGGTGGTGCAAACGGCGCCTGCCGTGCGGGCCGCCCTGGGTGAAGAATTCGGGCTTCCGCCCGGCACGTTAGTCACCGGAAAAATGGCGACCGCTCTCCGCGAACTGGGATTTGATTATGTATTCGATACCGATTTCAGCGCCGACCTTACCATTATGGAGGAGGGAACGGAATTACTGCAACGTCTTCAGCGCCACCTGGCCGGCGATCCCGATGTGCGGCTGCCGATCCTGACCTCATGCTGTCCGGGGTGGGTAAACTTCTTTGAGCATAACTTCCCCGACTTGCTGGATGTACCCTCCACGGCAAAATCGCCGCAGCAGATGTTCGGCGCCATTGCCAAGTCTTACTTCGCCGAAAAGATAGGGGTGAGCCGCAAAGATATGATCGTGGTTTCCATCATGCCCTGTCTGGCAAAGAAATATGAATGCCAGCGCAATGAGTTTAAGGTAGACGGCAATCCCGATGTGGATTACTCTATTTCCACCCGCGAACTGGCCGCTTTTATCAAGCAGGCGAATATAGATTTTCTGAATCTTCCCGATGGGGATTTTGACGATCCGCTGGGGGAATCGTCCGGCGCCGCTGTTATTTTCGGAAATACCGGCGGAGTGATTGAGGCGGCGTGCCGTACGGCATACGAATTATATACCGGAAAAACACTGGAAAAGGTTGATTTCCATGTATTGCGGGGAATGGAAGGAATCCGTTCCGCCACGGTCGATTTCGACGGGTTGCAATTGAATATAGGTATAGCGCACGGACTGGGAAATGCCCGTAAGCTGTTGGATGAGGTAAAGGCCGGAAAGTCGCACTACCATGCCATCGAGATCATGGCTTGCCCCGGAGGATGCATCGGCGGCGGCGGACAGCCTTTCCATCACGGCAACAGCGAGATCCTGAATAAACGTGTTGCGGCGATCTATACGGAAGACAAACGCAAAGAAATACGCAAATCGCACGAAAACCCTTCTATTGTCAGGCTTTACGGAGAATATCTGGGTAAACCCGGCAGTCATAAAGCGCACTCCCTGCTTCATACGGAGTATTTTCCGAAAAGCAATGAAGTTTGGCTAATGAGCCAATGAAATGATTTAATGATTTAATAATGTAATAATGTGCCAATGTGATGATGTATATAATCAGTAAATCGTTAAATCAACAAATCAAAATTGTATGAGCCAAAAGATAAATATAGCGCCCGAAGCGTTTGAATATATGGAAAAGGTAACCGGCGCCGGCGGCGTAGAAGTAAAAGTAAATCTTCCGAAAGAGAAGATCGAAAAAATTAACAGTATCTGCGACGCTTTCGGCAATGATCCGGGGGAACTGATCAACGTGCTGCACGAAGCGCAACATGCGTTCGGATATATACCGGCGGAAATACAGGATATAGTAGCCCATAACCTGCACATGCCGGTATCGCAGGTATATGGCGTAGTTACTTTCTATACTTTTTTCTCGATGACCCCCAAAGGGGAACATCCTGTCTCCGTATGCACCGGTACGGCCTGTTACGTTCGCGGGGCCGAAAGGGTGCTGGAGGAGTTCAGGAAAGAGTTGCAACTGGAGGTGGGGGAAACTACCCCCGACGGCAGGTTTTCCCTCAACTGCCTTCGCTGCGTGGGCGCCTGCGGACTGGCGCCGGTGGTGTTGGTAGGCGAAAAAGTGTACGGACGGGTGTCGCCCGACGGGGTAAAGGCGATCATTGAAGAATATAAAAAATAACTTTTATACACTGCCGGAATCATCCGGGAACAGCGACAGGTTGACCGGTTTGCGTTCGAGCATTTTGGTTGCCCTCCTAAAAATTCCGTGTATGTAGGCCAGCGTCATTCCGTAGTTCGTTATCGGAACGCCCGCTTCGATAAACGGACGGAGGCGGTTAAGCAATTGTTTGCGGGTTACCATGCACCCGCCGCATTGGATTACAAGCGAGAACCCTCTTATATTCGGGGGAAGCTCCGAAAGCCCCGAAACGGACGTAAAATGCAGTGTTTTCCCGGTAAATTGTTGCAGTAGTTTAGGGATTTTTACGTTGCCGACGTCGTCGCAATTTGTTTGATGCGTGCAGCTTTCCAACAATAGAATATGGTCGCCGTCTTTAAGCCGCGAGATGTGCGGCGTTCCTTCCAGAAAAGCCGTGAAATTACCTTTCAGGCGGGCGAAGAGAATACTGAAACTGGTTAGGGGAATATCTTCCGGAAGCGCTTCGGCCACCGTTCCGAACACAGAACTATCGGTGATAGCCAAAGCAGGTCTGATACCCGATTGTAAAAAATCGGAGATCTCGCTTTCCCTTATCACTACCGCTACACAATGATTGTCCAATACATCGCGGATGGTTTGATTCTGCGGCAAGATCATTCGCCCTTCCGGCGCTTCACTGTCGATGGGCGTAATGAGCAGCGCCACATCTTTGGGGCGTACCAGGTCGCCGATAAGCGAATGCCTTTGAAAAGCCGTTGTAGGGATGATCCGTTTCAGGGCGGTGATCAGCCTGTTTTTATCGGTTGGATTGATGGTGCTGAAGTCGATGATTTCTGCGTTGGAATGTTGTTTGATGGCCGTTACGGTGATAGCGGCGATCTTATCAATATCGCTTTTATTGTGGGCAAAGAGGTAAGGCACTTCATTCTTTTTAAATTGTTCGATCAGTTGCACCTCATAGTCGCCGAACTGGTTTCCGGCGATCAGCAGGATGGCGCAATCCACTTTCCGGATTACCTCCTGCGATTTTTGAATCTTTTTATTTCCTATCTCTCCCAGGTCGTCTATCCCGGCAGTATCAATCAGGATGATAGGGCCGACGTCGAATATCTCTACCGATTTCTTCACGGGGTCGCTTGTTGTTCCCGGAAAGTTGGACACAATGGAGACGTCCTGCCCGGTGAGCATGTTGATCAACGAACTTTTGCCCGTATTTCTACGTCCGAATATGCCGATATGTAAACTGTTAACGCTCACTTTGCTTTTTGTGTTAGTTGTTCATGCCGCCGGATCTCTACCGGTACAGGTCTCTTTCTCCCTGTTTGATCCTATCGATCTTTTCCCGCACCTCATTCCGCATTTTCTCATTCAGTTCGTCCATATTTTTTTCAATTACTTTCCATCCTTTTTCCGCCGTTTTTGCGGGGGCGTAATCCTCAAGATACTCCGCCAGCGTGAGTATGGCATTGGGCGTGCAGAACCGTTTAATAAAGCCGGGAACGGAGAACTCCATAAAATGCTCGCCGGTTCTGCCTAAGCGGTAGCAGGCTGTGCAAAACGAGGGCAACATTCCCTGTTGCAACAGCTCCTCGATAGCCTCGTTCAGGGAGCGGTTGTCGTTGATACGGAACTGGCTTCTGTTCAGGTTAAGATTCTTTTGTTGGGAAACATAGCTGCCCAGTTCTATTTTTGTTCCGCCGTCGATTTGCGATACGCCATATTGTATCAGTTCGTTACGCAACTCCGCCGGTTCGCGGGCGGTAAGTATCATGCCGGTATAGGGCACCGCCAGGCGAAGGATAGCCACTAAACGGGTAAATTCTTCGTCGGAAGCGAAATAATGGTTGCCCATCCGGAGCATTGACGCATCTTTGATCCTGGGAAAGGAGATGGTATGCGGCCCCACATTGTAACATGCCTCCAGGTGGTTAGTGTGGCGCACCAGGGCCATCACCTCAAAGCGCCAGTCGTAGAGGCCTATCAGCGCGCCGATCCCCACATCATCTAAGCCGGCTTCCTGCGCCCGGTCGAGCGAGGCGAGCCGGTGATCGTAATCCGCTTTCTTCCCCCGCGGATGATAGGTTGCGTAAGACTCCCGGTGATACGTTTCCTGAAACACCTGATAGGTGCCTACGCCCGCCTCTTTCACCAAGCGGAATCCCTCTATATCCAACGGCGCCGCGTTGATATTCACCCGCCGGATTTCGCCGCGCCCTTTTTTCACGCGATAGGCTGTTCGCACCGTTTCCGCGATAAATTCGGGACTGTATTGGGGATGTTCCCCAAAGACCAGTATCAGCCTTTTCTGCCCGCTCTCTTCCAGCGCTTCTATCTCTTTTTCAAGTTCGTTTTGGGAAAGCGTTTTCCGCACCTGATCCCTGTTCGACGCCCTGAAACCGCAATAGGCGCAGTCGTTGACACATTTGTTGCCCACATAAAGCGGGGCAAACAGCACGATACGGTTTCCGTATATTTTTGTTTTGAGCGCTTTGGCTCCCCTTTTTATCTCTCTTATCGATTCCTCGCCGGTGGCATTGAGGAGGATGGCCGTCTCTTCAAGGGTTAAGCGGTTTTTTGCCATCGACCTGTCTATAACTTGCCGCACCTTTTCGGGTGAGGAGGGCGTATTGTTCAGATAATCCCATATTTCGTCCGCATCTATGAAAGGCTGCATGGGAATATCCGGAATATGGTACACTTCGGGGGTAAATTGCATACGGTTTCTATTTCTTCACTTTAACTGCAAAGATAACATTATCAGAACGATTTTACCTGCTCTCATCAAATAAATTTACTTTTTCCATGAAGAAGGACAATCGGGACGCTTGCTCCGCTTTTGACCCGGCGAAACTGTTTCCGGTCAACGAACAACTTCCGGCACAATATTTTTTTCCCTCTTTGCGTAACATGAGTTTGGTTACTTGAATCTACCATCCGCAGATTGCTATAAAAAAATAAAGCAATCGAATGAAAAATATATACCTTTGTAGCCCGGCGCCTTTTTGTTTGTCAAATAAGGGTTCTGAAAATAAACTGCCAAATATAGATATTTCATGTTCAAAGTTGATCTCAGGGGCTTAGGTGTGGCCCTAATAACTCCATTCAAAGAAGATACCTCCGTAGATTACGAAGCGCTTTCCCGGTTAGTGAAATTCCATCTGGAGAGCGGTACTGATTATATTGTAGCGTTAGGCACCACAGCCGAGACCCCCACGCTCTCAAAAAAGGAGAAAAACGAAGTGGTACGTTTTATAGCAGAACAGGTGAATGGTAAAATTCCGGTAGTGATGGGCGTGGGCGGTAACAATACGTCCGCTGTGGCCGAAGAATTACAAACCAACGATTTTACCGGCGTCAGCGCCATATTATCCGTCACCCCCTATTATAACAAACCCACCCAGGAGGGGCTTTACCGGCATTATTGCGCGCTCTCTCAAGCATCGCCGTTACCCATTATATTATATAATGTGCCGGGGAGAACCGGCGTGAATATGACGGCCGGAACTACGCTGCGCCTGGCGCGGGATTGCAGCAATATTATCGCGGTGAAAGAGGCGTCGGGCGATCTCGGTCAGATTAAAGCGGTCATAGACGGCGCTCCTGAAGGGTTTTATGTTATTTCGGGCGACGACGGCATTACTACCGATGTGATTGCGCTCGGCGGGATAGGGGTGATCTCGGTATTTGCAAACGCTTTCCCCGTTGAGATGGCATGGCTGGTGAAGAATGCCCTTGAAGGTAATGCCGCTGACGCCCGCCGTAAGATGAATGCCGATTTCGACAGATTGTTTCATCTCATGTCCGTGGAAGGCAATCCGGCTGGGGTAAAGTGCCTGCTCCATATAAAAGGAATGATCCGTAACACGCTTCGCCTACCGCTGGTTCCCGTAAGCGACAAAACGCTTCGGGAGATAAAGGAAGAACTTGCCTTGTTCGGTTGATCCGGGCCGCGTTCTTTTATGATTGAGTGCGGGCAACGCCGCCGCCTGATAATAAGTATCCCGGCTAAATTAATTTATACTATTAAATTCGGAAAAGCCCTATAAACAGGAAGATTACTAAATGAGAATAACATAAACTAATTAGGATGACGTACTTAAAGGATAAACTTTTGTAAAATTCAGGTTATAAAAATGAGTAATATTTACTTCCGGGATAACAGTTTTAACGCAGGTGTAACCGGTATAATGCGTTGCTCTATGTATCTGATGTTCGGGCGCTGTTGTGTTGGGATAAGGTAAGATATTTGAAACAATAAGAATATGAAGGCCCTTGCGATACATGTCGGGAGTGCCTTTTTTTT
>JAISZV010000075.1 GCA_031284475.1 Proteiniphilum sp.
CAACAATTTTGAACTGGAATTTAAGCAATTAGATGAAAACACAAAACTGCAAAAAGGAAAAATCGAAGCCAGTAAGGCGAAAATTGAGAAATACAACAAGCAGCTTGAGAATGTGCGCAACAGCAAGGAATATGACCATCTCTCCAAAGAGATAGAGTTCGAAACGCTTGAAATAGAGCTTTCCGAAAAGCATATACGTGAATACGGACAGGAAACCGACTCTATCAAAGACCAGATTGAAACGGCCAACGAACTGTTGAAAGACAAAACATCGGACCTGGAACATAAAAAGAAAGAATTGGACGATATTGTATCGGAAACCAAAGCGCAGGAAGAGAAAATTCGCGAGAAAGCCAAAAAGAACGAGTCAACCATTGACCCTCGCCTGCTGACGGCCTTCAAAAGGATCCGTAAGAATGCCCGCAACGGTTTGGGAGTAGTGCCTATCCAGCGGGGCGCATGTGGGGGATGTTTTAATAAGATACCGCCTCAAAAGCAGATGGATATAAAGCTCGGAAAAAAAATTATCGTGTGCGAATATTGCGGACGCATTATGATTGACCCGGAAATGGCGGGAATTTCAGAGAAATAATGTATCTTTGCGTCCCGGAAGGAGCTACTCCTTTGATGCTCATACACAGCTTTTTTATAACGCAAGGTTATTTATACAATACTATATATGGCTAATCGAATAAAAATTAAGAAAGGCTTACGGATTCCGCTGCTCGGCGAAGCTGAGGAGACGCTAAGAGGCAGGGTGACGAGTGAATATGTGAGGATTTGTCCTGAAGATTTTCACGGCATTACTCCCAAGTTGGCCGTCAAAGTAGATGACGCAGTGAAGGCCGGGACTCCCTTGTTCTTTGATAAAAATCATCCCGAAATGGTTTTCGCATCGCCCGTCAGCGGTGTGGTGACGGCTGTTGAGCGCGGTGAAAAACGGCGCATCCTCTACATCGAGGTGAAGGCCGGCAGCGCCATCCAATATGAAGATTTCGGTAAAAAAGAGGTTGCCTCGCTCTCTGCCGCAGAGGTAAAGAAATCTATCCTTGACGCCGGTATCTGGTTCCTTATCAAGCAGCGTCCCTATGATGTGGTGGCCGCGCCCGGCAAAGAGCCGCGCGACATATTCGTAACCGGTTTCGATACGGCTCCGCTGGCCCCCTCTGCCGATTTTATACTGAACGGCCATGAGGCTGATTTGCAGGCGGGGCTGGACGCTCTGGCAAAACTGACTACCGGCAAGGTCTATCTCTCCGTCAGCCCGAAAACAACCAATAAAGGATTGCGTGAAGCGAAAAATGTGGTGATTACCGAATTTGACGGGCCGCACCCCGCGGGAAATATAGGCGTACAGATCAATCATATTAAACCGGTGAACAGGGGCGAAACCGTATGGACGTTAAACGCTCCGGATGTAGCGCTGATAGGACGCCTCTTTAACCGGGGAATTGTGGATCTCACCCGCACGGTGGCGCTCACCGGATCGGAAGTGAAACAAACCGGTTATTACCAAATGTTGATCGGTACGGAATTGAAATCGATTTTCAAAGAGAATGTAACGGAAGGTATCTCCCTGAGATATATCAGCGGAAACCCGCTCACAGGCCGGAAAATAGATGCGGGCGGCGTGCTTCGCGCCTATGACGGGCAGGTGACCGTTATTCCCGAAGGCGACGACGTGCATGAGGCTTTCGGCTGGGCGTCGCTGTCGCCCAAACGTTACAGCGCCGGTTGCACCTATCCCACATACAACAAGAACTACCGTCTCGATGCGCGTCTGTTGGGCGGCCCGAGGGCTATCATCGTTTCCAACGAATACGACAAGGTGTTCCCGATGGATATTTATCCCGAACAACTTATCAAGTCCATTATTGCGTTCAACATCGATAAAATGGAACAGTTGGGTATCTATGAGGTAGCGCCCGAAGATTTCGCCCTGTGCGAGTTTGTAGATACATCCAAGCTCCAACTGCAACGTATCGTGCGTATGGGACTGGATATGTTGCGTAAGGAGATGGAGTGACCATCGTTTATAATATATAACTTATAAATAATAGAACTTTGAAAGCGTTAAAAAAGTGTCTTGATAAGATCAAACCGAATTTCGAGAAAGGTGGAAAACTGCATTGGCTCCATTCTACATACGATGCGTTTGAGTCGTTTCTCTTCGTGCCTAACACAACGTCGAAATCGGGTGTGCATATCCATGATGCGCGTGATTCAAAACGTACGATGATTATCGTGGTACTTGCACTGGTTCCCGCGCTGCTGGTAGGTATATATAACGTGGGATTGCAACATTATATGGCTATTGGCCAGGATGTAACATTCCTTACCCGGTTCTTCTACGGGTTTCTGTCGGTATTGCCCCAGATAGTAGTCTCTTACGTGGTGGGGCTTGGTATTGAGTTCGCCATGGCGCAGATGAAAAAAGAGGAAGTAGCCGAAGGGTTTCTGGTTACCGGGATGCTTATCCCGATGATCGTGCCGGTAGATACCCCATTGTGGATGATTGCCGCGGCTACCGCCTTTGCCGTGGTGTTTGCCAAAGAGGTGTTCGGCGGTACCGGGTATAATATTTTTAATGTAGCGTTAATTACGCGCGCATTCCTTTTCTTTTCTTATCCCTCGAAAATGTCGGGCGACCAGGTGTGGGTGCGCACCGCAGGTACTTTCGGAATGGGGAACGGAACCGTAGTGGACGGTTATTCGGGAGCCACCCCGTTGGGGCAGATAGCGACCACCGACGCAGGCGGATTTGCCGAATTTACCTTTCACGGTATTACCGGCCAGCCCCTCTCTCTCAGTGATATGTTTTTGGGGTTCATCCCCGGATCCGTCGGAGAGGTGTCCACTGTCGCCATCCTGTTGGGAGCCGTTATACTGATCGCCACCGGCATGGGAAGCTGGAAAACCATGCTTTCGGTTTTTCTCGGAGGCTTTGCGGCTGTTTTGCTGGTGAACCTGTTTGCGCAGAACGTCATCATGGAAATGCCGGTGTATTACCACTTCCTGCTGGGCGGATTCGCTTTTGGGGCGGTGTTTATGGCAACCGATCCCGTTACGTCGGCAAGAACAGAAAAAGGAAAATGGATATACGGTTTCCTGATCGGGCTGATTGCGGTAACCATCCGCGTGTTCAATCCGGGGTACCCCGAAGGAATGATGCTGGCCATCCTGCTCATGAATGCGTTTGCCCCGCTCATCGACTTCTATGTGATCGACGCCAACATTAAACGCCGTATGAAACGGACTGCAATAGCAAAGTAGTGAATAACAACCGAACAATAAAGATATGAACAGAGAAAACAGTGGATATACAATTATATATGCGTCGGTGATGGTGATAGTGGTTGCGCTCGGCCTGGCCTTCACTCACCAGGTATTGAGCGGGCGGCAGGTCGCCAACGAGAATACCGACAAGATGCAGCAGATATTGCGTTCTCTCAACTTAGACGTAAGCGTAGCCGAGGCCCCGGCAAAATACGCCGGACTGATAAAGAATGCCTACCTCATCAATGACGAAGGCGTGAAGGTGGAGGGTAGCGAAGGAATCACCCCTGACGATCCCGCCTTTTCAACGGAATTGGGCGATGAGCAGGCCAAAGGATTGCCGGTATATGAAGCGGACGTCGACGGTTCCGCCAAGTATATTATCCCGATGAGCGGCGCCGGGCTTTGGGGCCCTATCTGGGGTTACTTGGCCATTGAAGCCGACGGCAGCGTTGTTTACGGCGCTGAATTTGGCCATGCAGGAGAGACCCCTGGACTGGGAGCGGAAATAGTAACCGCTTCGTTTAGTAACCGGTTCCGGGGTAAGAATCTTTTCAAGGAGAATGAATTTACTTCGGTGGCCGTGGTAAAACCGGGGCAAACCAATAGCAGAAGAGATTATGTGGACGGCATATCGGGAGGTACTATCACCAGTAAAGGGGTCGATAATATGTTGCTCAACAGTGTCGGCAGATATAAGAATTTTTTAATGAACTTACACGCTTCCGCTCAATGAGGGTGCAACCTATTGCGTGAGTGAATATATAATAATGAAAGAAAATGGCATTATCAAGTAAGACAAAAGCGGTTTTGTGGGGGCCGCTGAATAAAAATAATCCTGTTATCGTGCAGGTGTTGGGCATCTGTTCCGCGCTGGCGGTTACCTCCAAGCTCGAACCGGCCATCGTGATGGCCATCGCCGTGGCGCTGGTGACCGCTTTCGCCAATGTAATCATTTCCCTGTTGCGCAAAAGCATTCCCAACCGCATTCGCATTATTGTGCAGCTTGTGGTAGTGGCCGCGCTGGTAACCATCGTGAGTGAAGTGCTGAAAGCGTTTGCCTATGATGTAAATAAACAGCTTTCGGTATTCGTTGGGCTGATCGTTACGAATTGCATCCTGATGGGACGCCTCGAAGCGTTTGCGCTGGGTAACGGCCCCTGGCCCTCTTTCTTAGACGGTATCGGGAACGGATTGGGCTACGGTTGGGTATTGGTTGTGGTGGGTTTCTTCCGCGAACTGCTGGGTTCCGGCACATTGCTGGGCTACAAGGTGGTGCCGCAGGCGCTCTACGACGCAGGCTATGAAAATAACGGCCTGATGATGCTCGCGCCTATGGCGATACTGCTGGTAGCGTGTATTATATGGGTACACAGAGCAAACAACAAAGAACTTCAGGAAGAGACCAACTAAGCACAGGCTTTGCCGGTGCTCGCGCTTCGCGCGTTGTTCATTCGCTTCGCTCATGTTTAACAGCCGAACAACAATTGGACAACAACCGGGTAATAACTAAACAACAACCGAATAACAATTGAATAACTACTGAATATTATGGATGCAATTAGTTTGATTGTACGATCGATATTTGTCGACAACATGATCTTCGCCTACTTTCTGGGGATGTGCTCGTTTCTGGCGGTGTCGAAAAACGTGAAAACAGCATTGGGGCTGGGAGTTGCCGTCACCTTTGTATTGGTACTCACCCTCCCTATCAATTACATGCTGGAAAACTATGTGCTGAAAGCCGGCGCCCTGCAATGGCTGGGTAAAGAGTATGCCGAAGTCGATTTAAGCGTCTTCAGCCTCCTTATTTTTATTGCCGTCATCGCATCTTTTGTCCAATTGGTGGAGATGGTTATCGAACGTTTCAGTCCCTCTCTCTATAGTTCATTGGGTATTTTTCTGCCGCTCATTGCGGTAAACTGCGCTATTCTCGGCGGTTCGCTGTTTATGCAACAGCGCGAGTTTGCCAATGTAGGCATGGCCGCTGCCTACGGATTTGGTTCCGGTATAGGCTGGTTGCTGGCTATTGTGGGGATGGCGGCCATTAGGGAGAAGTTGGAATATTCCCATGTTCCCAAACCGTTGAAAGGATTAGGCATTACCTTTATTATTACGGCATTGATGGCCATAGGCTTCATGAGTTTTTCAGGGATCAACATTTAATAGAGAACAGATAATAACAAATTATTTATTAATATATGAGTGTATTATTGAGCGCGGGTGGGTTGACGATATGGGCAAGCGTCATTGTATTCCTGCTGATCATTCTGGTGCTTGTAGTGATTATTCTGGTAGCCAAAGCTAAACTGATGCCTTCCGGCAATGTAAAGATCACGGTGAATGACGAAAAAGAATTGAACGTGCCGATGGGCGCTACCCTGTTGAATACGTTGCAGTCGCAGAATATATTCCTTTCATCCGCCTGCGGGGGCGGGGGTACTTGCGGCCAGTGCCGTTGCCGCGTGGCGGAAGGCGGCGGAGAGATACTGCCTACGGAAAAAGGCCATTTCAGCCGTAAGGAGCAGTTAAGCAATTGGCGTTTGAGTTGCCAGGTGAAGGTAAAGGAAGACCTCTCCATTATTGTGCCGGAGGAGGTATTCGGTATCAGGGAATGGGAATGTGAAGTAATTTCCAACAACAATGTGGCGTCGTTTATCAAGGAATTTGTAGTGAAACTGCCCGAAGGGGAAAAGATCGACTTCAAACCGGGATCATACAGCCAGATCAGGGTTCCCAAATATGATCAGATCAAATACGCCGGTTTCATAATTGATGAGCAATATAAAAACGAGTGGGACAAGTTTAAATTATGGGATCTCTCCGTTACCAACGAAGAAGATACGGTGCGCGCCTATTCCATGGCCAACTATCCGGCGGAAGGAAATATCATCACGCTGAACGTACGTGTGGCCACGCCTCCTTTCGATAAGGCAAAAGGGGGATGGATGGACGTAAAGCCGGGTATAGTATCTTCCTATATTTTCAGCCTCAAGCCGGGCGATAAAGTGATGATGTCCGGCCCCTACGGCGATTTTCATCCCATCCTCGACAGCAAACGCGAAATGCTCTGGGTAGGCGGAGGCGCAGGTATGGCTCCCCTGCGTTCGCAGATCATGCACCTGACTAAAACATTGAAAATCACCGACCGTAAGATGTCTTTCTTCTACGGAGCGAGGGCGTTGGTGGAAGCGTTCTATCTCGAAGATTTCTACGAACTCGAAAGGGAATTTCCCAACTTCTCGTTCCATCTGGCGCTCGACCGCCCCGATCCGGCTGCCGATGCGGCCGGCGTAAAATATACGCCGGGATTCGTGCATCAGGTCATTTACGATACCTACCTCAAAGACCACGATGCACCCGAAGACATAGAATATTACATGTGCGGCCCCGGCCCTATGGCGAACGCCGTACAGCGTATGCTCGACAGTCTGGGCGTTCCGCCGGAAATGATTATGTTCGACGATTTCGGATAACAGCGGCTTTATTGTAAGCCATTTATACATGCGGCATTCTCTGTACTGTGGAGGATGCCGCTTCGCTTATACTGTGGCGTAATAACTTTACGCTTTTAAAACGGCTACGCAGGGAAAAAAAATTCCTGCGCAGGAAATCTTCAATAGGCTGCGCAGGAAATTTTCATACACTTGCTTAAATGGGAAAACGCCGGTTATACATTGGTATATTTTGCATGTTTAAGCATTTCCTGTAATCTTTTACCGGGGTAAAAATTACGTCGGTTTTCTTTCGCGATTGTCGAACATTTTCAGTTTGTTTGTCCGTGTGTAGAAATAGTTAAAACATTTTGTTTGTTTGTTTTTTCTTTCAATCACTCAATCATTAAATCATCACATTAGTCACATTGGTACATTAGTACATTAGTCTACGGCTCTTATTTGCTCCTGGCGCACCTCTGGTTTATAGGTCAGAAATTCTGAAGTTTTATATGCACAAACTTCAATCTCCCGGCATTTTTTCAAGAGAAATAACCAATTTTCCACCCTTCAATACTTCGCTTTGCAGAATCCGGAAATCAGTCAACGGACGTCCGTTCAGTTCCACGTTTTGGATATATTTATTTTCTTTGGAAGCGTTTTTTGTTTCGATAACAAATGTCTGTCCTCGTCCGTATTTTCCATCTAAACGGATGATGGCTTTCGGATAACGGGGCGAAGACAGCTCATATACAGGATTCTGCGAACAACCTCCGTCCATCTGGAATAATCCCAAAGCGCTCATCACAAACCAGCCGCTCATCTGTCCCAAGTCTTCATCTCCCGGATAAGCGTCGTAAGGCGTGTGGCCATAATATTGCTCCTGAATGGCACGTACCCATTTTTGGGTGAGCCGGGGCGCGCCCGCCCAATTGAACAGGTAAGCTACCTCCATTGATGTTTCGTTGCCATGATTGATTGGATAATTGTTGAAATCATCGCCCGCCGCATTGAAATTAGCCCGCGCCGACTTCTTCATAGCTTCGTCCAGACGGGATATAAACCGTTCTTTCCCCATGGCTTGTATCAATCCGGCCGGATTGTGCGGAACAAACCATGTGTAATTGAATGCGTTTCCTTCCGTAAAACCGGGCGTATGGTAAGGATTAAACGGTTCCGTCCATTTTCCTGTTTCATCTTTCGGACGCATGAATCCCGAAATGGGATCAAAAATATTCCGCCAGTTTTCCGACCGGTTCATGAAATAGTTGTAATCGTCTTTTCTCCCCAGTGTTTGTGCCATTTGCGCCAGGCACCAGTCATCATAAGCATATTCCAAGGTGTTGGACACCTCCCCTATTCCTCCGCTACTTTCAACGCTTCCCGGCGGAATATATCCATAATGCATATAAGGAACCAGATGTTCTACGCCGACTGTTCCTCCTCCCGGATACTTTTGCGGCGGAACCGTCAACATTTTTTTCAATCCTTCGTAAGCAGCAGGCAGATTGAAATCCCGGATTCCGCTTTGCCAGGCGCCCTGTATCTGAGAAATGACATGCATAGCCACCATAATGCCCGAATGTTCAATTCCAACCGGCGCCGTATTGAACCAACCGGTGTTTTCATACAGCGTAATCGCCGATTTTGCCCATTGAGCGGATATTTCAGGCGCTATAAGATTGAATAGCGGTTGGATATTCCAGAACGTATTCCAGTATTCGCCGGAAATGATGACGTCTGACGGACCGGACAATTGCCGGACGATTTCGTCTTCGTCGCGATAACGTCCGTCGACGTCGCTCCATACGGCTTTAGCTGCAATTGAACGGTAAAGATTGGTATAGAACTTTTTCTTTTGCAGGTAATCGTCGGTTTCGATTTGGATGCGTCCCAAATAGTCGTTCCAGACAGATCGCGCATTTTGTACTATCCTTTCAAAATCCCACCCGAAAGGTTGGGACAGTTCTGTTTCCAGATTATTCCGTGCACCGGCTATATCTACCAACGATACGCCTGACCGCACCAATATTTCTTCTCCTTCTTGGGTTTGGTATTCTACAAAGATGCCGACATCTCCTTTTCCATTTATTTCGTTGATATTGTGGCGAATATCGTAAGGTGTTGTAAATTCATGGCTTCGATTCCATAATGGAATGTATTCGGTTACTGGTTGCACACCTTCATTCACCCATCCTCCCATAGAACGGAAAGGCTTGCTGAACTGCAATACAAAATAGACGGTATATTCCTGTTCAAGCGTATAGCCGCTGAAAGCGTTGTAATAAGATGCATATCCTTCAATTTCGCTATTACCGACTTTCGTTATACGGGCATCCGTCAGATTGTAAATGGTTTCGGCGGGAATAAACAGATCAATCAAGATACGTGCGTCGTCCCGTTTGGGAAATGTATAACGTTGAAGGGCGGCGCGCCGGGTAGCCGTCAGTTCGGCTTTAATTTTCGTATCGGTCATGAATACCGAATAGTGTCCTACTTTTGCCTGTTCGGACGATTTGTCGATACGGGAACGATATCCTTCATCGGGAAACTGCTCTCTTCCCGGGTTTACCTGCAACTTTCCGCAAGTGGGCTGCATCAGCAGTCCTACCATCGAATAATCACAAAAATGACTGAATCCCATAATGTTTTCGATGGTGTATTCGTATCCGGCTTTCCAGATTTCATCCTGGTTGTCGGGCGCTATTTGCACCATACTCAAAGGAAGGCAAGGGCTGGGTTTGAACATCCAGCGCGAATTGCCCGTACCCATCATCAAATCCACATCATCGGCATATTCGTGCATCGGCGAGGGCGAACGGACAATATCGCACCGGTATATCATTTCATTTCCGCTCCGTATTGTGAACCCGGTTTTTTGAGGCCCTTTTCCGGTAGGCAGCGCCGGCATGTAAATTTCCTGAATACTTTCGCCCGCTTCCACCATGCGGGTAACGGCGGGAAAACCGGATACCTGAAAAGTCAGTTC
>JAISZV010000044.1 GCA_031284475.1 Proteiniphilum sp.
GGCGCTGTCGGAACCCATCTGGCGAAACTGCTCGGACAGGAAAATCACGACATAACACTCATTGACGCCGACAAAGACCGGCTCGCCATCATACGCGACAACACCGATATACTCACCTATATAGGCAACTGCACGTCGCTCAAAGACCTCACGGAAGCAGGCGCAGGCAACACCGATCTCTATATCGGCGTAACGCCCGAAGAGTCCAAAAACGTCACCTCCTGTATGCTCGCCTCCAACTTAGGCGCAAAGAGAACGCTCGCCCGCATAGATAATTACGAATACCTGCTGCCCAAGAACAAAGAATTTTTTGAGAAGCTGGGTATTGATTCCATGATTTATCCCGAACTGATTGCGGCGCGGGAGATCGCCATGTCGCTTAAAACGCCCTGGGCGCGCTTCTGGTGGGAACTGTGCAACGGAACCGTGATTCTTGCCGCCGCCAAAGTAAGGGAAAACGCCCCCATCGTGAATACCTACCTCTACAACCTCTCACGGACAGACAAACGGTTTCACATGGTAGCCATCAAGCGCAATTCGCACACTCTCATACCCAAAGGGAGCGATCAAATTCTTCCCGACGATATTCTCTATTTCACCACGCTCCGAAAACATATCGATTCATTGCCCGAACTGTTCGGAAAAAAATCGTTCGAAGCCAAAAAAGTTATGTTCATGGGTGGCAGCCGCATCACCATGCGAACCATACAACAACTCCCGCAAAACATCAGTATAAAGATCATCGAACGCGACAGGGAGCGTGCGGAAATGCTGGTGGAAAAAGCCCCTTCCAATGTTACCGTTTTTGTGGAAGACGGGCGGAATACCGAATTTCTCCTGCGGGAGAGCATTACCGATACCGACGCCTTCATTGCCCTTACCGGTAATTCGGAAGCCAACATACTGGGTTGCATGATGGCGAAACAGTATGGCGTAAAAAAAACGATAGCGGAAGTGGAGAATATAGATTATATTTCGATGGCGGAACGGTTCGATATAGGCACAGTGATCAACAAGAAGCTGATCGCCGCCGGAAAGATATACGAACTGCTGCTCAAGGCCGACGCGTCCAATATAAAGAGCCTGACCATTGCCGACGCCAATGTGGGAGAAGTCATCGCCAAACCCAACTCCAAAGTGACGAAAAAACTGATCAGAAACCTGAATCTCCCTCCCGACATCACCTTCGGGGCGCTCATCAGAAACGGGGAACCCATACTGGTGGATGGAGATACATTGATTGAACCCTACGATCAGGTAGTGGTGTTTTTCCTCAATAAATCGCTGAAAAGTATTGAGAAGCTATTTAATTAAATTTGCACCGGAGCAATTATGTAAACCGTAAACAACACACGCCTCAGCGACAAACTACAACGCATGCAGAGATTTAATTATCAGTTTGTATTGAATACCGTAGGCCTGCTCCTGATCATTGAAGCGGTCTTTATGCTCTTTTCAGCGTTCGTTGGCGAATATTACAACGAAACGGCCGTAAGGAGCATCTACCTTTCGGCGCTGGCCACTTTCGGATCCGGCGCGCTCCTTTCGTTTCTGGGAAGAAAGCGGAAGCGTACGGCGGGCAACCTTACCAAACGGGAAGTGTTTCTCACCGTCACGCTCTCATGGTTAATGATGGCGCTGTTCGGCACGTTCCCGTACCTGTTCGGCGGCGCTATTCCCTCTTTCGCCAATGCATTTTTTGAGAGCATGTGCGGTTTCACCACTACCGGAAGCTCCACGCTGGTCAATATTGAAGCATTCCCCAAATCGCTCCACTTCTGGCGCAGCTTCACGCAGTGGATCGGGGGAGTGGGAATCATCATCTTCGTCCTCTCGTTTATGCCTATCTTCGGAGGCATCTCAGGCCAGTTCTATGAAGCAGAGGCCACAGGCATTGCGGAAGACCAGTTCCGCCCCCGCATCAGAGAAATCGCCAAACAGATGTCATTGACCTATCTCGGCCTTACCATTCTCGGATTTTTCTTTCTCTGGGTGGGCCCGATGGATGCGTTCGACGCGGCATGCCATACGTTTACAGCCATTTCTACAGGCGGTTTTTCCACTAAGCAGGCAAGCATCGCCTTTTTCAACTCTCCCTATACGGAATATATAATCACCCTGCTCATGTTTCTGGGGGGAACCAATTTTCTTCTCATCTCAACGCTTGCCACCCGGCTCAAGGGCGCTATTTTCAGGGATGAAGAATTTAAGTGGTATTTGTTGATTATCGTTCTTTTCACCGTAGGGATCACAACGGCTCTTTTGGTTTCGGGACGGATGAACGGTATAGAACAAACTTTCCGGATAGCGCTTTTTCAGGTTGTGGCGGCAGTTACCACTACGGGATTCGCCACTGCCGATTTCCAGTTGTGGGGTTCCGCTTACTGGCTCCTTTTCCTGACGATGATCCTTTTTTGCGGCAGCGAAGGTTCCACTTCGGGCGGGATGAAGATATCCCGTCTGGTAGCCCTTTCCAAAAACGCATTGTTGGTTTTCAAACGCCAGGTACATCCCAATGCGCTCTACGTGGTGAAAATGAACCGGAAAATGATTACCGGCGAAACCTTGTCCCGGTTGTTCGCTTTTGTCTTCCTGTATATCACCCTCACAATGGTCAGCGCCGTAATACTGGGCCTTACCGGGATGAATTTTGAAGAGTCGATCGGCGCCGCTCTCTCAACCATCAGCAACTACGGCTTCGGACTGGGTTCTTACGGACCCAGCGGCACGTTTGAATCGGCAACGCCTTTCATGAAATATTATCTCAGTTTCCTTATGCTGATAGGACGCCTTGAAATATTCACCGTACTCTCATTGTTTGTTCCGGGATTTTGGAAAAGATGATCGGAAAGCAAAATTAATTAATTCTCCTTCGGACACATCCTCCGTAAGAAACAGGATTTTCAATGCCGGAAACAGGCAATTCAAAATCAAATGCAGGATTTTTAGTGTAATAAACCCGAAATTTCCACCCGGAGAGGGAACGGCCAGACTCAAAGAATAAAATTCTTAGTTAAAACCTTCAGAATTTAGGCTCAAAAATTGAAATTTCTACCTCAAAGGTTAAAGATTATACTTAAAAACTTAAAGCGTATACTTCAAAGATTAAAAATTATACCTCAAAGGTTAAAGCGTATACCTCAAAAGTTAAACGTTCCGGCTCTGAGGGAGAATAACCTCGCTCAAAACTTAAAATTCTTTCATAAAAGCCTAAAATTCTTCGCTCAAAGCTTAAAATTCTTCACTCAAAACTTAAAATTTCTCGCTCTGAGAGTAAACGTCCAGGCTCAAAGCCTGAAATTCTTCTCTAAAAACCTGGGGGTGAAATAAAAAATATCCGTTTACGGCTTACATATCTGGAAAATACAATATAAAATGCACCAATATAAAACAAACGACTTTCTCCGCCGGGAGATACATTGTACAGGGCAAACGCATGAAAATTTTCTCGCAATTTCTTTGAATAAGCAAACCTCATTTCTACCTTATTCAAGAAAAACAAAACAACCTTAGTGATGTATGAATTATGATGTGGGATGTAAGAATTAAGAATTATGAATTATGAATTATGAATTATTAAAACCTCATTTCTACCTTATTCAAGAAAAACAAAACAACCTTAGTAGCCGAATATAATGCACATATATAACCTCATTACCTCATTAAGAAATGACAAAGACATTCGGCAAACCGTTCGA
>JAISZV010000136.1 GCA_031284475.1 Proteiniphilum sp.
TTGGAAGTTATTATCATAGATGACGGGTCAAGCGACGATACCGCCCAAATCGCACAACAATATCCGGCGGTAAAATATTTTTACCAACCTAACAGCGGCGTATCCTCCGCGCGGAACAAAGGTATTGACGTAGCCACAGGAGAATACATTCACTTTATGGACGCCGATGATCTTATCAACCTGGAGTTTTACGAGGTAATGCTGCGAGCGGCGGTTAGCGCCGGTTCCGATATGGCTTGTTGCGGATTCGTTTATGAACGGTATCCGAGCCTGAACCACAAGATAGAGCAGAGTCTGTTGGTATCCGATACGGAAGACAAAATGTGGATGACAAAGATACAGTTTTACGGAGCGTGCTGGAGGTTTTTGTACAAATTGTCGTTTCTGAAAGAACATAAATTCTATTTCAATACAGAACTCATATCGGGAGAAGACAGGGCTTTCTCCCTACCGGCCATATTCCATGCAAATAAGATTGTTTCGGTTCCGGGCGCAGTGTACATCTATAAGAACAGAAAAGGATCCATTACGACGGCGCAAGAGAAAGAGTTTGTAAAAAAATGCAGGGAGAGCTGCAAATCGGTTGACCGGTTTCAACTCAACTTTTTACAACAACACCGTTTTTCCATCCAACAATATCCCGAATTCCGACGCCTGCAATATAAGTTGTTGGGAATTCCGTTCGCCTCCAAGCGGGTCTATCACAGTAACAAAACCAAATGGTATTTCTTCAACATACCTGTTTTTCAAAGAAAAGAGATAGGAATATGATTATTGTTCTATTAAAAGGAGGCTTTGGGAACCAACTGTTTCAGTACGCAATAGGAAAACAGCTGTCCGTAAAATACAACATGCCCCTGAAACTCGACTTGTCTTTTCTCGAAGCCGAGGCCACAGGCTACACACAGCGCTCTTTTGAGCTGGACAAACTGAATATCTCCGCCGGAATAGCGACTCAGGAAGAAGTGGAAAGGATAAAACGGAGAAATCGGGGGAAACTGTTCAATAGGACTAAAATCCGGGAACGGAACTATTCTCCTTTCAAAATAAGATTGAAGCCGGGGCGCGATTACTACTTGAACGGATATTGGCAAAGCGATAAATATTTTAAAGAGATCGGAGAGATCATCCGCGAAGAATTTACCTTTAAGGAGAACCCGGAAGATGAATATTTTATTGACATGCAAGAACAAATAACATCATCCGACTCTGTTTCCGTCCATTTCAGGCGAGGTGATTATATAACCAACCAACCGGCGAACAAGCTATTTGAGACATGCTCGCCGGATTACTACCGGAAAGCCATCGATCTTATTGCCACCCGTATCGGCAATCCTAAGTTATTCATCTTCTCCGATGATATATCATGGGTGCGACAACATTTTAAGACAATATACCCGACGGTTTTTGTAGACAAGAGCGATATTTTCCGGCATAGCGATTTTCGCCTCATGGCAAAATGCAAACATCACATCATCGCGAATAGTACATATAGTTGGTGGGCTGCATGGCTTAATCCCGATAAAGAGAAAATAGTGATCGCGCCTCGAAAATGGTTCAGAAGCAAACAGGAACAGTTCAAAACCAAAGACAAACTACCAAAAGAGTGGATAAAAATATAAAACAAGCATATAACCATTTAAAGCCTATCTATTAATTTTATTCCGAAGTATGAAACTTACCACATTAATTTCAGTAATTATCCCCGTTTATAATGGGGAGCAGTATATTGAGCATTGTTTGAATAACGTGATGAACCAGACATACAAAAATCTGGAAATTATTGTAGTGAACGACGGCTCTATCGATAAATCTGCCGGAATTGCCGGCAAATTTCCGGTAACATTGATCTCACACGAGCAAAACCGGGGACTCTCGGCGGCCAGAAATAACGGTATAGACGCGGCAAAGGGGGAGTATATTCATTTTATGGATGTGGACGATAGCATCAATCCCGATTTTTATAAAAACCTGATAGAAGCGGCCGCGGAAACCGGGGCCGACATTGCTTGCAGCGGACTTGTGAATGAAAGGAAGAAATATGAAACGCAGCTATTCAAAAAAAGGAAACTCTACGCTTCCGCACACGAAAGATTAAAAATAACATACGTGGGTAGACGGGGGTATTGCGTCCGTTATCTGTTCCGGGTGAATTTTTTAAAAAAACATGACCTGAGGTTTGAAGAGGGCCGTTACATCGAAGACCTGCTGTTTTCTTTCCGGGCGGTATATTATGCCGGTAAAATGGTTGTCGTTCCCGGTACGGAATATTATTACCATAACCGGAAAAATTCCATACTGACAAACAACGATAAGGCTCATAAGGAAAAAGTACATCAGGACTGGCTTCATGCCGGATCGGCCATGCTTGCCTTCGCCAAAGAACATAATTTCAAAATTCCCGGAGTTAATTCGGGCTGGTTGTCATATATCTGGACAAAATTTGTTGCCCGCCATCTTCAGTAAGTAACTCATGTTACGCAAAGAGGGAAAAAAATATTGTGCCTAAAGTTGTTCGTTGTCCGGAAACCGGCCCTGTGCCGGAACTCTCCCGCCGGCTTACGGATTACTTGCAGCCCGTTCCGTTAGGGACGGAATATGGGTGAAAAACAATATTTCGTTTCCGTTAGGGACGGAATATTGGTAGCTATCGTGTTTTTATCAACATTTTGTCCCGTTAGAGACAGGAAACGGCGAAGCGGAGCAGAGACCCGCAACACCCCTAACGTTAATTGATAATGACTTTGTTGCAACGGTAGTCAAGACGGTATTTTTCTTTCCTATCGTAGCAAGACTTTGTTGCAACGAATATCTGTTGATATTCAATCTATTAGCTACATCACAAATTAATTGCTATTTTTATTAATCATTTAATTTACATGGAGTTAATAAATTCAAGTTTTATAAAACA
>JAISZV010000166.1 GCA_031284475.1 Proteiniphilum sp.
GGTTTTAGGCAATGAGATAGAGCAAATTATCCCACCACCTCAAAACGCCGTCATACAAAAGCCAAAAAAGGAGAAACCCTTGCCGGATTATTTGACTCAACGCAATCGGGCAGTGGAATACATCCATGAACACGGCTCGAAAAGGTGGAAAGAACAAAAAGGCTATCATCGACGAAGTCTGAACGAGGTGGGGATGTTCCGGTACAAAACAATTTTCGGCGGAGAGTTGGATGCCGGAACATTTGAAAATCAGGAAACAGAGGTCAAAATCAAGTCTTTAATAATGAACTACCCCGCCGCAAGCGGACGGGGTATCTTCAAGGAATAATTTTTATTTTTCGCCGCAAGCGGCGGGGAATTAAACCCAAAGAGATTAAATAAATTCATTGGGGAAGGTTTGCCCGATGCTTACAAAGTCAGTTAATTTTTATTGCTACGATAGTAAAGAAAAATACCGTCTTGACCACCGTTGCAACAAAGTCATTGTCAATTGTCAATTATTTATGAACACTCTTATACAAAATGCAGTTGAACTGCTGAGGAAATTAGTTTCCATTCAATCATTTTCGGGAGAAGAGCATCAGAGGAGCGATTATCTCACGGCGTATTTCAGTGAAAAAGGGATTTCCACGGAACGCACCGGCAATAACCTGGTTATCCGTCAGCCCCATCACAACGCGCAGAAACCAACGCTGATGCTAAATTCGCATCTCGACACCGTACGTCCGGGCGCGGGATACGCTTTCGATCCGTTCTCCCCGCCCCATTCCGCCTCCCACGTCTACGGACTGGGAAGCAACGACGCGGGAGCCAGCCTGGTAACCCTCCTGCAAACATTCCTCTATTTCTACAAAAAGCCGTTGCCCTTCAACCTCCTCCTGGCATTATCCGCAGAAGAAGAAAACTCAGGGCCAAACGGAATGCAACTCCTTTGGAAGAAACTCTCCGGCGAAGTAAACATGGCCATCGTAGGAGAACCAACCGGCATGAAAGCCGCCGTGGCCGAAAGAGGATTGCTCGTAATTGACGGGGAAGCCAAAGGACTCAGCGGCCACGCTGCACGAAACGAAGGCATAAACGCACTCTACATCGCCCTTGAAGATATTTCCACACTAAGATCGGTAAACTTCCCCAAAATATCGCCCGTGATGGGAGAAGTAAAACTCACCGTAACACAAATCAACGCCGGCACACAACACAACGTAGTGCCCGACCGGTGCCGTTTTGTGGCAGACATTCGCCCCACAGAAATGTACACCAACAGCGAAATCATGGCAATCCTGCAACCAAAAGTAAAAAGCGAACTCAAAGCGCGATCCCTCACCAACAGCAGCTCCGCCACCCCAGCCAAACACCCGCTGATGCAATGCGCACAACAACTCGGCATAGAAACCTACACCTCCCCCACCACTTCAGATTGGATGCGGATCACCTGCCCCGCCCTCAAAATGGGCCCCGGAGAATCGGCACGCTCCCACCGCCCTGATGAATTCGTAACGGTGGAAGAACTGCAACAGGGAATCGAAGGATATATTCGTTTTATAAAGAAATTAACAACATAACAACACCCAAAAGAAACGATGACAAAAATATGGGATAAAGGCTTTGAAGCCAACCAAAAAGTAGCAGACTTTACCGTAGGAAACGACCGCGAACTCGACCTGCGCCTGGCAAAACACGACATCCTGGGTTCGATGGCGCACATCAAAATGCTGGTAAAAATAGGCCTTCTGGATGCAGAAGAAGAAACAGCCCTGCAAACCGAACTGCAGAATATCCTCGCAGAAGTAAAACAGGGAAATTTCAAACTCAACGGCGAGGCCGAAGACGTCCACTCGCAAATAGAAGCAATATTAACGGAGAGGCTGGGCGAAACGGGCAAAAAAATCCATTCGGGACGCTCCCGCAACGACCAGGTGCTCCTCGACGTCAAGCTCTACTTCAAAGAAGAAATCCAACAAATTAAAAACGAAATAACAGCGCTGTTCGACCTGTTGCAATCGCTCAGCGAACAGCACAAAGAAACGCTGCTACCCGGTTATACACATGCGCAAATCGCCATGCCCTCCTCCTTCGGATTATGGTTCGGCGCCTATGCCGAAGCGCTCACAGACGATATGCACACACTCGCCGCAGCATGGCGGGTAGCCGACCAAAACCCCCTGGGTTCCGCCGCCGGCTATGGAAGCTCCTTCCCGCTCGACAGGGAAATGACAGCCCGCGAACTGGGATTCTCCACCCTAAGCTACAACGTAATAGCCGCACAAATGGCACGCGGCAAAACCGAACGAATCCTCGCCCAAAGCATGGCCAACATCGCATCCACGCTCAACAAACTGGCGGCAGACAACTGCATGTACCTCTCCGGAAACTACGGATTCATCTCCTATCCCGACGAACTGACCACCGGATCAAGCATCATGCCGCACAAAAAAAACCCCGACGTCTGGGAACTGATCCGGGCACACAGCAACCGGCTCCAAAGCCTGCCCAACGAAATCACGCTGATGACCACCAATATGCCGCACGGGTATCACCGCGACTATCAGCTCCTCAAAGAGACACTGTTCCCCGCAATCGAAACGCTGCACGCCCTGTTACAGATGTCGCATTTTATGCTCGAGCATATTTCGGTGAACAAAAACATCCTCTCAGACCCGCGCTATGACTATCTTTTCACCGTAGAAGAAGTGAACAACCGCGTCTTGCAAGGCGTCCCCTTCCGGGAAGCCTACCGGCAGGTGGGAAAAGAAGTACAAACCGGTTCTTTTCATGCCCCCAAGCAAGTGCATCATACCCATGCCGGCAGCATCGGCAACCTCTGCACTGAAGAAATAAGGAAAAAGATGAAGAACGCTTCTGAACCTATCCCAAACCAAAACCCCTCTCCATTGGAAAAATAAACCCTCGAAACGGGGGCGGGGAAGTAAAACGGTTTTTCGGATTTCCGGTAAAGATACAGGGAATTTACCCTCGTTTTCCGTTCCATAACACCACAAGCATACATTTGCTACTTTGTATGCGCTTTTTTTCGTACTTTTGCAAAAAAATTGTATATTCTGAAACCGTATCGCAATAAGAATTAAAAATCCAAAGCATACACATTCAACTTTAGTAAACAATGAACTTACTTGACAGCTTGATAGAAAGGGCAAAAGCGGATAAACAACGTATCGTATTGCCCGAAGGCGCCGAAAAGCGAACCCTCACAGCGGCCAACCGGCTGCTCCACGACGGTGCGGCAGAAATTATCCTGCTTGGAAACCCTGCGGAAATCAGGGAAACAGCAAAAGCATCAGGGCTCCTCAATATAGGAAAAGCGCGGATCATCGATCCGAAAAAACACGATAAAAAAGAGGCGTATACCCAACTCCTCACAGAACTGCGCAAAAAGAAAGGGATGACTTATGAGCAGGCGGCGCGGTTAGCGGAAGATCCGCTCTATCTGGCCTGCCTGATGATCAGCGCCGGAGACGCCGACGGCGAGATTGCCGGTGCAGCAAACACCACCGGCGATGTGCTTCGTCCCGCATTGCAGATCATCAAGACCTCGCCGGGGGTGAAAGTGGTGTCGGGGGCGTTTATCATGTTCACGCAAACGCCGCAATACGGAGAGAACGGTATTCTTCTCTTCGCCGATTGCGCCGTAATGCCCAATCCCACCGCAGAGGAGTTAGCGTCCATCGCCATCGCTTCGGCGCAGACAATGAAAAGCCTGGCGGGCGTAGAACCGCGCGTGGCTATGCTCAGCTTCTCCACCAAAGGGAGCGCTGAACATGAGATGATAGACAAGGTGCGCGAGGCAACCCGCATCGCCAAAGAGATTGATCCGGAATTGCGGATCGACGGCGAATTGCAGGCCGACGCCGCGCTTGTCCCCGCCGTGGGAGCAAGCAAAGCGCCGGGAAGCCCCATCGCCGGACAAGCCAACGTGCTGGTTTTCCCCACGCTCGAAGCGGGGAATATAGGCTACAAACTCGTGCAGAGGCTGGGAAACGCCGAAGCCGTTGGCCCGGTGCTGCAAGGTATGGCCGCCCCGGTAAACGACCTTTCACGCGGCTGCTCGGTAGAAGATATATATAATATGGTGGTGATTGCGGCGAATCAGGCTATCGGATTAAAACAAAATAAATAGTTGCCCGGATATGAGTGATATAATTATAGAACCTATTGAAAAGTACGGCCTTTCTATCTCCAACGAAAGTAAAAATAAACCGCTTTTTTCAAAGATCGGGGTAGTAGGCGCCGGAAAAGAAGGACGAACCATCATCAACATGGCTGCAACAGCCGGCATGGAAGTGGTTTTTTTGGAAGAATCGCAGGAACGGATCGATTTTGTGATAAAAGAACTGGAAAAGATCATGGATCAAAAGATCAGCAGTTGGGGATTGACCCCTTCGGAAAAGAAGATCACCATGAACCGTATTATTCCCACCCTGGCGTATGAAGACTTTCAGGGCTGCGACCTTGTAATAGAGTGTACACGGTATTCGGAAAGCGGCCGGCGCAGCACTCCGTTGCGGAAAAATATCTTCAAAAAACTGGAAGATATACTGGATGAAGACGCTATTATCGCTACCAACGGCTCTACCGTGATCATCAGCGAACTGGCAGCCGACCTCAATCATAAGGAGCGTTGCGTAAGCCTCTATTTTCCTGTGTCACATCCCGACGCCCGCATCCTGGAGATCGTGAGCGGTATGTACACATCGGAGGAAGTCTACCATAAGATGGAGGTATTCGCCCGATTAATCAAATACAAACCCCATCGCATCAATGAAAGCAACGGTAACGTGAGCCTCCGGTTATTGGCGGCTATGCTCAACGAAGCTTGCCAGATACTGTTGGAGGGAATCAGTTCCATAGAAGATATTGAAGAGACTTTCACCATCATCTACAGACAACGCTACGGCGTTTTCCGCATGGCCGATATTGTGGGTATAGAACGCCTTG
Organism: Proteiniphilum sp.; assembly: GCA_031284475.1. Classification (GTDB taxonomy): domain Bacteria; phylum Bacteroidota; class Bacteroidia; order Bacteroidales; family Dysgonomonadaceae; genus Proteiniphilum. Next base: position 4,954 of record JAISZV010000166.1, read on the forward strand.
TGACCCTCATGGAAGCCATGTTCAACGACTTTGGAGAGAAACATTACAAACCCAATCCCATTTTATGGAAACTTTACCGCTCCAATCAGTTGGGGGTACGCACGGGAAAAGGATTCTATATTTACGATAACGACGGAAACCCGGTTTCAATCAACAAAAATATTGCTTGATAAGAGGTAAGAACTAAGAGCCAAGAAGCAAGAGCCAAGAGCCAAGATTTGAAAGTTAAGGCAATTTTGAATTAAAGAACAAAAAAAATGAAGATATTAGTCCTAAACTGCGGAAGTTCATCCATCAAATACAAGCTTTTTGAAATGGAAAGCAAAGAGCTGATTGCCCAGGGAGGCGTAGAAAAAATAGGAATGAAGGGTTCTTTCCTTAAATTCACGCTTCCCGGCGGACAGAAAGTAATGTTAGAGGGGGAAATCCTTGAACATCGCGCCGGCATTGAATATATTCTGGGCGTCCTGCTCAGCGAGAAATACGGCTGCATCAAATCATTGGAAGAAATAGAGGCAGTGGGACACCGCGTAGTGCATGGCGGTGAACGTTTTAATTCGAGCGTACTCATTACCGGCGAAGTTATCGACATACTGAACGAATGCATCGAGTTGGCGCCCTTGCACAATCCCCCCAACCTGAAAGGGATTTATGCGATTCGGGAACTGATGAACGATACGCCGCAGGTCGCGGTTTTCGATACCGCCTTTCATCAAACCATGCCCGAGTATGCCTACATGTATGGAATACCTTATTCATTGTACGAGAAATACGGTATTCGCCGGTACGGATTCCACGGCACCAGCCACCGCTACGTCTCCGCGCGCGCTTGCGAATTTCTGGGCGTTCCTTACGGGGAGCAACGTATCATCACCGCCCATATCGGCAACGGCGGATCGGTTACCGCCATCAAAAACGGGAAATCCATCGATACCAGCATGGGGATGACGCCCGTGGAAGGGTTGATAATGGGTACCCGGTCGGGCGATGTGGATCCCGGCGTAATCTCCTACATCATGGAAAAAGAGAATATGAGCGCCAAAGGAATATCTGCCCTGCTGAATAAATTCTCCGGCGTACTCGGCATCTCCGGAATTTCTTCCGATATGCGTGAACTTGAAGCCGGTATCAAAAACGGCAATAAACGGGCTATCCTGGCAATGGACGCCTACAATTACCGTATCAAGAAATATGTAGGATCATACGCTGCCATATTGGGAGGTGTGGACATCCTGGTATTTACGGGCGGCGTAGGTGAAAACCAGGCCGTTACGCGAAAGGATGTATGCCGAGATATGGAATTTATGGGAATTGAATTAGATGAGGAACTGAATGACTCGGTACGCGCCAAAGAGGTAGTAATCAGCCGTCCGTCCTCCAAAGTGAAAGTGATGATTATCCCTACCGATGAAGAACTATTGATCGCAAATGATACGATAGGGATATTGCAAAAGGGATAAACGCACGCCTTCTCAGAAAAACTTATAGTCCATATTTGCCCCTTACTCTATTTTAAAATCTTCGGAACTAAGATTACTGTAATATCTTCCGTTTTCAGCGGTGAACTTTATGATTATGAAATCTCCTCCATCCCTTCCCCCCTGATAATACATCGAATATTCGTCTTTCCAAAGTTCCTGTTTACTTTTTT
>JAISZV010000190.1 GCA_031284475.1 Proteiniphilum sp.
TCCCACTCGGTAATCTGCTTGGAAAGTTTGTACAGGGGAATTTGCAATATCGTCTTCCGACTCAAACAGCCCCAAGGCCTCCAAGCCCCATATCGTGTTAATAGGAAGTCCTATTTCGCTTAAATAAGGTTCTTGCTGGGCTGGTTCATTCTTGTCCAAAATTTTATTGGAAGCATACGTAAAATTAGCCCTTGCCGAAACAATCCAATCTTTGCTTAATGCTTTGTTATATTCCAAGGATATATCTACACCTTCATTGCGTACTTTTCCAAGATTGGCATAAGGCAAGGTGTTCCCCAACCCGGCAGAAGCCGGAAAAACCCGCCGCTGCATAAAAATGCCGCTTCGATCCTCCTTGAAAATATCCGTTATCAATGTTAAATCTCCAAACAGGCCAAGCTCCACACCGGCATTATATTTTTTTCCAATCTCCCAGCCTGCATCTTCATTTCCTACAAGTAGAACGTTTGTTCCCCAACGGGTATTATCGAAATCGTATCCGAAAGTGTACTCTAAGGAATTTAATTCGACATTCGTCAAATACGGGAACCGGCTATTCGTTTTGTCATTCCCTACTAGACCATAGGAGCTTCTGATCTTCAGCAGGCTTATCGTATTTTTCAATGATTGGAAATACGGCTCGTTCGATATGACATATCCTAACGCAAAAGATGGAAAGAAGCCGAAGCGGTTGCCTTTTTTAAAGTTTTCACTTCCATTGTAGCCAAAATTAAATTCGGCTAGGTAACGGCTGTCATAATTATACGTTAAACGTCCCGCCAGACCTTGTTCCCGTTGCGGTAGCACATCTAACAGGTTATTCCCCGGAGAGTTATAGTTAAACTGTTTCTGGTGATAGAGCAACATTGCACTCACTTCGTGAATATCAGCAAAACTATTGTTATATTCCAATGATGATTGAAGGTTTATACGGCGGTCACCATAACTGGAAGAGGACGTGCTTAATGCTGTTTGTCCCTCAGCCCCGATTGCTTCCACATCGTACACATATCCTCCTTCGGAGTTCTGCTCCCAATTACCCAATTTGAAATAATAAGGTTGAAAATGACGGTTATGGTTTGTTTCCGAATAGTTATTAAAAGATACCAACGCTTTTAACGTTAGGCCTTTTAATAGAAAATCCAATTTCTGGTCTACATTGAAAACACCCAATACGGTCGTGGCAAACGTGCTTTTATAGCCGCGAACCAGTTCGGCATAAGGATTTGGGTAATGCCCCGTATTATAAGGTCCGTCGGTTGTGCCAAACATCGTGTAATCTTCGATGCCGGTACTCGGAAAAATAACCGGAAAAGCTGTAGGAGGGATAGACATTGTATAATAATATAAATTCTCGGTAGAATTATACGGGCCGTTATAATTCCGGAATATAGTATTTAACTTCAATCCCATTGTTGTGGTAGGAGTGATGTTAGCAAAAACATTACTTTGCAAAATAGTTTTTAGGTTCTGAATATTTGTGTTGTAGTTATTTGCCTGATTGTTTTTCAACAACCCGTTTTCGTTAAACAACCCGGCATTTAAAAAGTAGTTGATTTTTTTTCCACCTCCGGTTACATTGATGTTCACATTCTGGTTGAAAGTATGGTCCTTAAACAATTCTCCGTACCAATCCACATTAGGGAAGATATAAGGATCCAACTTGTTGGCCGTACCTTCAATCTGCTCTTGCGAAAACTTCGGGATGTAGCCGGCTGCGGTCGTACGCATTTTGTAGGCTTCGTTAAACATGTTCATGTAAGTGACCCCATCTACAATTTCCGGGCGCTGGGTATGCATCGATAAGCCGGATTCCGCCCGGACATTGATATTCATCCTTTCGCTCTCTTTCCCTGTTTTGGTAGTCACAATCATTACTCCGTTAGCGCCCCGGGTGCCATATAAAGCCGTTGCCGTTGCGTCTTTCAATAATGAGAATTGATCGATGGATTCCGCCGGTAATGAATTTAGAATGTCATAAGACACTTCAACTCCGTCAACAATAATCAAAGGATCTGTACTTCCGGCAAAGGTGGATATACCCCGAATCCAGAAATTGGCCCCGTCCGCACCCGGCTCACCGGAACGCTGCACGGAAATCACTCCGGCGATCTTGCCCGCAAAGGCCGATGTCAACGAACTGGAAGAGGTTTTTAGTTCGGACGGCCTTACCGTTTGTACGGCGCCGACGATACTCACTTTTTTCTGTTGGCCGAAACCGACTATCACCACCTCATCCAACGCTTGGGTATCTTCCTGCAAAACTACATCGATGGTGGTTTTTCCTGCTGTTGGTATTTCCTGCGACAGATACCCGATATAGGAGATATGAAGTACGGCGTCATTTTCCACGCTCAGTGAAAACTTTCCGTCAATGTCCGTTACCGTTCCGTTCGTAGTTCCTTTTTCTACAATATTAGCACCAATAATGGATTCACCACTTACATCCGTAATAATACCCGTGACAGTCTTTTTCTGTTGCCTGACATCCACCGTCTCCAACGCCGGTTTTTTCATAATATATACCTGCCGGCCGTCGATCTTGTAGGTGTTCTGCGTTCCGGCAAAAAGCATATCCAATACTTTTTCAATGGACGCATCGCTTACCTGCAAAGTGACTTTCCGGTTGAGATCAACATCGTTGTTGTTATAGAAAAAGACCATGTCGCTGGTTTTCTCGATAACACGAAGTATCTCCCTGACCGATTTTCCGGTCTGGTGAATGGTGATGGCCTGTGCATTGGATTCCCAAAGGGAAAACAATTGTACAAAACAGACCATGACGATAATCTGGATTCCCTTTCTTCTGAACCCGAATTTGATTTTCTTCATGACATCGTAAATAAAAATGAATTAAACTGATATTATTGATTGAACTGTATTTTGTATTCGTTGTCCTTTACCCCGAAATTAAACGAGGCGATTTGTGACAGGTTGTTGAGTAAACGGGAGAGGTCGTCTTTCAATTCCAACTTTCCTGAACAGAGGATTCCGGACAGTTGCGGCGGGAAAGTCATGGTTACATTGTAATAACGGGACAATTGCCGGAGAATACTCTCGATAGGCTCGTCCTGGAAAATATAAATGCCTTCGCGCCACGAAGTGTAAATTTCCGTATCAACGATCTCCACGCTGCTTCCCTGCCGGGTGTAGGTATAGGATTGGCTGGGCGCCAACCGCGTGTTCACGCCGTTTAACTTCACATCAACCGATCCGTTGATCAAAACAACCCTTTTCAATGCATCTTCCTTGTAGGCAGACACATTGAAAGAAGTGCCTAACACCTCGATATCCAATTTGTCCGTTTTAATCAGGAAAGGCTTGGACTCATCCCTTTGCACCTCGGCATATACTTCCCCGTCCACATAAATCTCCCGTTTATGATCAGGGAAAACAGCCGGATAGATCACGGTAGTGCCGGCATTTATCCATAAAGAAGTCCCATCGGCCAATGTTAAGGAGGCCCGTTTACCATAGGGTACGCACAATTGATTATATATTGGTTCAGCTGCGGGCAGAGTAACAGTCTCTGAACTTACCGCCTCATTATTCACGATGAACGATCCCGTACTATCGTACTTTATCGCCGCTTCTTTTCCTTCGATCTTAACCTGCCTCCCTTCGGTAACAATGCGTATATCGCCCTGATTTTTCTGTTGATAGAGAGATTGAATCTGGACATAATCGACCTCCTGATTATGATCATGATACGAATGATCTTTCCTGAAAAGAAAAGTGAAAGATATACCGATGATGATTATGCTACAGGCGGCAATAGCCAGATACCTGTACAGAGGTACTTGCTTACGCCTATTGTTGATCAATCTCTGGGTTGTATTGATCCGTTCCCACAGCCGTTCTTTCCGCTCTCGAGGTACCTCGTACCGACTCTTCCGGATGATATCCAACAGCATATTAGCGGAAATGAATTCATTGAGATCGATCTGCTTCCGGTCGATGAGCTCCGACCAGAAGCGTTCGCTCTCCCTAGTGGGAGAAATCATAGACTCGATGAAGAAATCGTCGTCGAGAAAATCAATGTCTTTATAGTTGGTATAGTCTGTTTGCATTTCTTATCTGTAAACTTTATTTATTTGATAGCCCTTTATGCTAATCAGCATTCGGGGAAGATGAAACATTTTTATTCCGAATCCTGGAAACAGCCCTGTGTATCAGCATTTTGACCGACTGGTAATGAATCTGCATTATTTCCGATATCTCGTCATAAGAAAGTCCTTCGATAAAACGTAGATGAACGGCCTCCCGCTGATGCCGGGTCAGACCTGACAACAAGCGTTTGACCAGCCTTTTCTTATCGTTTTCTTCCTCTTTTTCAATCCATAGGTCTTGGCTGTTTTTTTCAGCAAACAAGTCTGACACATCATTCATATCTTCCACATAGCGTTTGTTGCCTTGCAATAAAAATAAAAGCCGGTGACGGAATGCTGCCTTGAGATAGTGCTGTAAATTGGAGATACGGGCGAACCGCTTCTCATTTGTATAGATATCGATAAATACATCATGGATCGCATCTTCTACCAGACCCATATCGGAATGGAACGTTAAACCATAAGCATACAGGCTGTCCGCATACGTTTTATATATAAACGCGAGCAGGTCTTCGTTTCCGTCATACGCTACATCCTGGTCTGACCGGCCCGGTATGGCCTTCTTTTCTTTCATTCTTTTCAAATCTATCTCCATGACATTGATTTTGAAAAAATATCGTAAAAATAGTTATTCATATATAAGGGATAAATAATGAAAAAAAGTATACATATCTTTCGTTAAAAATACATAAATCAGACATCCCCAATTTATCGTATCTCAATATTTACGCTTATGTTCAAAATAGAATCCAGGACTATCGTCTTGCGGATTTCCCCAAAATGCCGGTTATAGATCGCAAATTAGGCGTGTTGGACGGAAAAACCAAAATCGTGTTTGCCGATGATTTTGAAATTGACCACAGAAGAATTGATTTCGCTGCAATGAAACGGTTGATGTTGGATATCCACGCGTTGTTATGGGCAATCGGTAAAAGCGATGCGTTGCCGCCTCAAACGATAGAATATATAAAAGACGGCAAAAATGACGTTTTTGTCAGTGCGGTATCTTTGTGGGAGATAGCCTCAAATACCATTTGGGCAAGTTGTCCTTGAATTTCAATGTACAAGATATTCCGAAGTATTGCAATCAAATGAGATTCTCCTTAATACCTTTACTTCCGTTGGAAACGTTGGGTAGTTTGAATTTACCGTGGAAAGAAAATCACAAAGACCTTTTCGATCGAATGCTGGTTTATCTGTGTATCAGTCAAAACATCACTTTAACCGGTAAAGATAACAAAATGAGATTATATAAAGAAGACGGATTAGATTACATTTGGTAATTTCCACAATTCTTCTTGTCCGATAGAAAATACTTACACTCCTTAGGCGAAAGGAGAAAAATAGTTTTTATTAGCTTTGTGAAACAAAATCAGTTGTATGAGGGCAGAAAATGATGGCTATTGCGAAAATTACAATAGCAGGCCGTTTTGTACTTCCTGTCGCGTTTTGAGGCCGGCGATCCGTTCTACCAGCCTTAATGCAAAATCGAAAGCCAGTCCGGGGCCTCTACCTGTTGTGATATTACCGTCGGCCACTACATTTTCATCCGTTGTCTGCGCGCCTGTCAGTTCGGCTTCAAATCCGGGATAGCAGGTCGCCCGTTTATCCTTGAGCAGGCCGAGTCCTCCCAGCACCATGGGTGCGGCGCAGATGGCCGCGATCTGTTTCCCTTCCCCGTTGAATTTTGTGATCAGTTTTTTCAACCCTTCGTGTTCATTGAGGTGTTTTGCTCCCGGCATTCCGCCCGGCAGGACTAATACTTCTACTTCCGAAAAATCGGCTTCCTGAAAGAGTTTATCTGCGATCACAGGCACATTATGCGCGCCGCTCACGGTCTTCGTGTCCGAAACGGATATGGTTTCAACCGGTATCTGCGCTCTTCTTAAAATATCTACGGTGGCGAGCGCTTCAATTTCTTCAAAACCGTTTGCCAAAAAGAGGGCTACTTTCTTCATAATTGCAGCGTTTTAGTAAAACTTAAAAATACTTTTCTATGTTTGGAGTATAGCTTGTTTGTAGGGATCCTCCTGCGTATTTTCAGTTGAGATTAAACCGATAAGTAATGGTTCCCTGCTGGTTGTTGGTAGCGTTGATTGCGTTGAATTTAGTAGTTCGCGCGGCGCGTAACGCTTCGTTCCGCAGGGCGGTGCTGGGAGTATTTGTCCCGCGTCCGATCTCCGCATGGATCACATTGCCGGCAGGATCCACTGTGATATTAACAACCACCGTACCGTAATCGTTCACGGTGTAGCGGGGTTGGGCGAGCCCGCCGCTTCCGAGACTACGTCCTCCCAGGTCGTAGGAACCTATTCCGCCGGTACCGGTAGGAGAACCCTGTGTGGCGTTTCCTGTGGAAACTCCTTGCGTATCATCGCCTTCCGTATTTCCCCGGCTGCCTGTACTTTCCCCGAAGAGGCCGGCCATCTGCCGGTTGATCTCGCGTTTGCGTGCTTCCTTTTCACGCAGGTGCCGTTCCGCCTCTTCCTGTGCCTTGCGTTCCGCCTCCAGTTGCGCCCTGCGCCGTTCTTCTTCGCGTTCCGCTTCCACGTCGATGGTCGGTTCCGTCGTTTGGGCGATCAACGGTTCTTCGGGAGAATAAGGGGGGACTTCAGGTATGGGCGTCACTTCAGTCATACGCGGTTCAGCCATACCGGAAGCATCTTCGGCGGCGCCGAACATCACCGGTATTCCTTCCGGTTCCTCAAGCGGCGAATCCATAGTGAAATAAGAAAACAAGAGAATGAGCAAGAGCAATATCGCGAAGACGATTGTTCCGGCAATTCCACCTATTTTTTCTCCGGTAATCTGCATTTTCCTGTTTCCTTTAATCCTTTATTCCTTAGTAATAAGTTTTAATTCGGTCGCGTCATCAGCACCATCTTGAATTGGTTCCGATTGGCGATGTCCAGTATACGGACAACTTCCCGGTAAGGGACGGTCTCATCGGCATAGAGAGCTACGAATATATTGGGATCGGCCGTGTAAACCGATTGTAGGAAAGGCGTAATAGCTTCGAAAGGTACCTGCCGTTCCCTCTCATTGGCATTGGCCACATAATAATTGAGATCTTTGTCTATGGTTACCCGTGTAATAGGCTTGGCCTGTGCCTGTTGCTGCGACCGGGGTAATAATACCTGTATAGCATTGGGTACGACAACGGTAGAAGTGATCATAAAGAAAATGAGCAGTAGGAAGATCACATCGGTCATAGACGCCATGCTGAAATTACTCTCTATTGTAAAACGTTGTTTTAAAGCCATAAACTAATGTGCTAATGATTGATGATTTGACGATTTGGTGATTAGGCGATTGTAAATCAAAAAATCGGTAAATCTGCTAATCTTTATGCAGCCGGTTCATTGAGGATGTCCATGAACTCCATTACTCTCATCTCCAGTCTATTCACAATTCCCTTGATACGGGTGGTGAGGTAGTTGTAGGCAAACAGGGCGATGATTCCCACAATAAGTCCGGCGACGGTCGTCACCAACGCTTCGTAGATACCGGCGGAGAGCGTGGTGATACTTACGTTGGTTCCAGCGTTTGCCATACTCATAAACGCATTTACCATTCCGGTCACGGTACCCAGGAACCCGACCATAGGAGCGCCCGATGCGGAAGTGGCCAGTACCGGTAATCCTTTTTCCAGTTTTGATATTTCAATATTCCCCTGATTTTCGATAGTTGACATCACATCGGCGGTCGGTCTCCCCAAACGGGAAATACCCTTCTCCACCATGCGGGCCGAAGGGGTATCGGTATTGCGGCAAAGCGCAAGGGCTGCATCAATTTTTTCCTCGTGGATGTAATCTTTGATGCGGTTCATGAATGAATTGTCTTCTTTCCCTGCTTTGTTGATGATCAGCGTTCTCTCGATAAGCACATAAATGGTCATCAGCAGAAGGATGAGCAGGATGATCATCAACCAACCGCCTTTCAATGCTAGGTCGAAAGCATTCATTGCGGTTTCGGTCCCGGTAGTCGCTTGCATGGCGCCATAAATTGCCTGGGCAGTATCTCCCGGCGCCGGTATTTGTAATAGATTCATTCTTGTATATATAAAAGAAAGTTTTCAATTTCGTTCGTTGGATAAAGGTAGTTAATTTGGATTGTCAAACCTCATTTTGCGGCTCTTTTAAACAATTTTTATACGCTTTTATTGTTTCTTTTAACCCCATATAGAGCGCGTCGCTGATGAGCGAATGGCCGATAGATACTTCCTTCAGCCAGGGGATACTCGAATAAAGCCATGCGAGGTTTTCCAGATTCAAATCATGTCCCGCATTCACGCCCAAGCCGAGGTTCTTTGCCAGGGTGGCCGCTTCAA
>JAISZV010000213.1 GCA_031284475.1 Proteiniphilum sp.
TCTAACACTGTGCGGAAAATACCTTTTATCGCCATGGAACCGGAAAAGTTTGATGAACACCTGACCCGCTTCTTTCAGGCGCATCATAATATAGGAGGAGTGGTGGTACTCAATTCCCGTGGAGGGATCGTTGCCGGTTATTTCTCCCGAAACGGGATCAATAATATAAGACTGGTTTGCATGGACGTTACGACGCCCAATGTAAGGGGGCTGCAAAACGGATATATCGATTTTCTGATCGGACAGGAGCCGGAACACCAGGGATTTTTGGCAATGAAGACTTTGATTGAGTATCTGATATACCGCAACCCGGTGAAAGTGGAAAACTACACGCAACTCGATATCCTGACCCGTGAGACGATTGGTTATTATAACCGGTTTAACTTTATGACATGAACATCGTCCTGTCTCAATCTACTTCGCCTTCATTTAATCTGGCTGCGGAAGAACATCTTTTTTCAAAAACGGGAGAAGACTTTTTACTGTTGTACGTTAATGAACCGAGTGTTATCATCGGATCCAATCAGGCGGTATTGAATGAGGTTGATCAGGATTTCTGTATTGAGCATAATATCCGGATTGTACGGCGGTTGTCGGGCGGGGGAGCGGTATATCACGATACCGGAAACCTCAATTACAGCTTTATCCAGGGGAAAACCGGAGAGCCGCTGAGCGCCCGTTTTCTTGATCCCGTAGTGGAGACGCTCCGCGCATTGGATATTCCCGTTGAAATAAGGAAACGAAAAGACCTTTGGCTGGAGGGATGCAAAATATCGGGCACTGCATCTCATCTTTCTAAGGGCAGGGAGGTGCATCATGGGACGTTGCTCTATGACGCCGATCTACAAATGCTTTCAAAGGCGTTGAACCCGGCAAAGAGGGATTTGATCGGGAAGGCGACCGCTTCGGCGCCCAGCCCCGTGAAAAATATCCGGTCATACTTAAAGGAAATACAGGGGAGCAGTCCCGAACCCGAACAGTTCTTCCGTCAATTTGCCCGGCAGATAGGGCTATTGTTGGGCGCGGAACATACCGGTACTTTTAGCGACAAAGAGAAAGAGATGATAGAGGAGTTGCAGAGAGATAAATATGTACAGCGAAGTTGGAATTACAGGATGTGATATTGATCCGGTATTCCTGCACAAGAGTTTATGACAAATTCGGAGTATTCCCCGCTATTGACCATATAACCGCCCCTGCCGGGTTTTCCTTTCCCGGAATCGTTTCACTATTTTTTCCGTTATCACATAGTTCTTTTGATCCCAGGCGGGCGCGATCAGTAGTTCTTTGGGAGATTGGGAGGTGAAACGCTCGATATAAATCTCAGGGTTCAGCCGTTCTGCAAAATCTATACAAAGATCGACGTATTCATCCAACTCGAAGAGGTAAAACGATTCGGGTAACAACCGGAACTCTTTTTCCATTGCTGTCCCTTTGATTATTTGTAACTGGTGCAATTTCAGCGATGTAAGAGGCAGTTGGGAAAGCGCGCCGGCATGAGAGAGAATATCCTCTGTGCTTTCGCCCGGAAGCCCCAGGATCAAATGCGCGCCTGTCACAATATTTCGTCCGGCGGTTTCCCGGATCATCCCGGCCGATTCTTCGTAACTATGCTGCCGGTTCACCCTCTCCAATGTTTTATTCAATGTCGATTCCACCCCGTACTCAATCATGACGAATGTTTTTTTGCTGAGCGCTTCAAAATAGTCAAGCAGCTCTTTGGGCATACAGTCGGGGCGGGTACTGACGATCAGCCCCACCACGTTGGGGTAGGAGAGAGCCTCCTCATATTTGGAGATAAGGGAACCGGGACTGCCGTAGGTATTGGTATAGGACTGGAAGTAGGCTAAGTATTTCATCTCAGGATATTTATGCGAGAAGAAAGCAATACCGTCGCCCAGTTGTTCCGAAATGCTCTTGGCCGGGTTGCCGTACCCGGGGCTAAAGCTCCGGTTGTTACAATAGGTACATCCGCCGCGGCCTTTATTGCCGTCGCGGTTGGGGCAGGTAAAACCGGCATTGACGGAAATCTTCTGCACTTTATAAGGGAATTTTGCCGAAAGAAATTCCGCAAAATCGCGGTATGGTTTGTCGTTTGAAAACACGTTTGTCAAATTTACCGGTACGGAGTAATGGTGGAAGCGCGCTGCTCTTGTTCCTTAAACAATTGAGAGAATAAAATGTTTTCGATAAGGGAGCAGGGAAGCAAAACAAAAACAGGAACCCGTATCAAAATAGAAAACAGGTCTTTGAGAATTGAATATTCGGAATGGTTCTCCGATGGGAGTACGAATGCAAAGAGGGTGGAATCACATTGAAATATCAAAATCAACCAAACCATCACCCCAATAAAATACGAATCCAAAGAGGGTGAAATCACACATTGTGATGCACCCTCTCCAGATGTTTGCATTAAAAAAAGTAGAGTTCCGTAGAATAGAGTTATATGGTTGGTTATTTACTTTTAATGGTATATATTTCCCATTTCAATACAATATTTCCACCGCTGTTCTTAATGAGTTGTACCTCTTCAAGCGTGTTGGATGATTTACGTACGTATTCCGATATACGGCTATTTTTGCCGTTACGAACATAGGACGTGTTTTCAAACTTGTCTGTTTCCAATGCTTTATCCACTTCGGTGAGAAAACTTTTCTGAAAACTTTCATTGGAAGAATTAAGGATAAGCATTTTCTCTTTATCCTTGTTTTTAAATATATCCGGTTTCAGAACTTCCAGGCCTATTCCATTCAACGGAGAACCGTCGCTTCCTTTTTTATAAATATAATTGAAGCGCTCATCTTCCATATATTTATCGAACAGTTTCTCTACCTGTTGAGCCGACGCCGCCGCTGAAAATACCAGCGTTATTAGCATAATTGAAAATAATTTTCTCATGATCAGTTGAATTTTATTCTTTATAATTAGTTTTTATCTGTTCTATTTGTTGTTCTGTTTCCCTTAAGATTTTCCCGGCGTTAAGTCCTTCTTTTATATTTGCCGCTTCCCTGAAAGGCTGATATGAACTCTCTATGATCTTTTCCGTTTCTCCGAACATGTTTTCGGCGTATTTCCTTGCTTTATGCCGATTGACAACCGTTTTGCCATTGATGATAACCACATATTCCGGATGCTGCGTAGGCGAACTGCGTAAAATAGAGAGTGTGACGGCCAATAGTGCAACAGCGGCCGATCCGGCCCCCCAAATAATTAAGCGGCGTGAAAACGGATGCATTTTTGTTTTCTTTTCGGGGAGCGTTATTACCGGCGCTTTTATCTGTTTTTCCGCGTTGAAAACAGCGAAAAGCGGTCTATATACTTCGTGTTCGGGTAATACGCCGGTTCCCTTGAAATAGTTTTTCAGCCTTTTCTCTTCTCCGGCCGATGATGCGCCGTTAAAGTATTTCCCGAGCAGATTATCTATATCGTTCATATATTGAATCTTCTTTTTGTAGGTTATTTACAATCATATCGCGTAATTTTTTCCGCGCCCGTGAGAGATTTACGGTGACGGCATTTTCCGTCATCGACATTATTTGGGCGATCTCTTCCAATACCATCTCTTACAGATCTTTCATCCTGAGGATGGTTCGTTGCATTTCGGGCAGCGCGTCTATCAGAGCGCTTATATGATTTATCATATCGGCTTGTTCCGTTTGCTGATGAGGGTTTGGAGCGTTGTATTCGGCGTCGGGCGGAATCTCATTTGTGCACATCTGTTTTCGTATCATATCGAGGCATAAATTACGCATCGATGTAAGTACAAAAGCCTGGTGGTTGGCAATGGCGTCCAGTTGTTCGCGCTTTTCCCACAATCGCATCATTAATTCCTGTAACGCGTCTTTTGCGCTATTTTCGTCTTTGAGGATCGATAATGCCATCCGGTATGATTTATCGGAGAGGCAAAGGATCTGATATTGGAACTGCCGGGCATTCATATATTGTATAGACGAAGAGAATAGGAAAATCCTTACATCGACCGGTCGGTTTTTTTGATTTTTTGAGGTGTTGAATCGGGAGCCCGGATGACTTTAGCCAATAAAAAAACTGTCCGGAACCAAATCCGGACAGTTTTTACATTATGATGAAAAGATTTATTCGGCTTCAGGTTTTTCCGTTTCGGGTTCCGGAGCGTCCGCGGCGTTGGCTTTATCTTCCGATTTCACCTCTTCCGTAGTTACTTCCGGGGCCTTTACATCTTTCGCAGTTTCGGCAACTTCAGACGCTTCCGCTTTTACCTCTTCGGCCTCAGTTTTTGTTTTTGCAGTTTTTGCAGTTTTTGCTTTCGCTGCTTTCGCTTCCGCTGCTTTTGCCTCTTTGGCGGCTTCTTGCTGTTTCACCTTCTCATTCAGCGCCTCTATTTTCTGGCTGTCGAGTTTTTCTTTCAGTGCAGCCAACTCTTCTATATCACCCAGGGTGGTCTTTTCCATTACCGGAGCCGCTGAGGTTTCATTTCCTCCATCTTTTCTACCGCCGGTACGTTTATTCCCTTTCTTCCTGGAGTCATCGGTCATATCTTCATGGATGCGGCTGTGAGAGACAATGATACGTTTTGCATCTTTATTGAACTCAATCACTTTGAATTGCAGTTTCTCATCCATCTGTGCCTGAGAGTTATCCTCTTTTACAAGATGTTTGGGAGTCGCAAATCCTTCCACACCATAGGGGAGAGAAACAACCGCGCCCTTGTCGAGCATTTCGATAATGGTGCCTTCATGAATGGAACCTACAGTGAAAATGGTTTCAAATACATCCCACGGATTTTCTTCCAATTGTTTGTGGCCAAGGCTCAGACGACGATTTTCTTTGTCGATGTCCAACACCTGTACTTCTATGGAAGCGCCGATCTCTGTTACCTCGCTCGGGTGTTTGATCTTCTTCGTCCATGAGAGGTCGGAGATATGGATCAATCCTTCTACGCCGTCTTCAATTTCCACAAATGCGCCGAAGTTGGTGAAATTGCGTACGGTAGCGGTATGTGTGCTGCCGACAGGATATTTTTGTTCGATATCTTCCCATGGATCGGGTTTCAGTTGTTTGATACCGAGGGACATTTTGCGCTCGTCGCGATCAAGTGTAAGGATAATTGCTTCCACTTCTTCACCTACGGTCATAAAGTCCTGTGCGCTGTGCAGGTGTTGCGTCCAGCTCATTTCGGAAACGTGGATCAATCCTTCTACGCCCGGCGCTATTTCCACAAATGCACCGTAATCGGCAATCACAACTACTTTTCCTTTTACAATGTCACCCACTTTCTGGGTTTCACTCAGGGAATCCCATGGGTGTGGAGTCAACTGTTTCAAGCCAAGTGCGATACGTTTTTTCTCATTGTCGAAATCGAGGATCACTACGTTGATCTTGTCATCCAGCTTTACTACTTCGTCCGGGTGCTGAATGCGCCCCCAGGAAAGATCGGTAATGTGTACCAGACCGTCCACTCCGCCGAGGTCGACAAATACGCCGTATGAGGTGATATTCTTCACAATGCCTTCGAGTACCTGTCCTTTTTCGAGTTTGGAGATGATCTCTTTTTTCTGCTGTTCGAGTTCTTCTTCAATCAGGGCTTTGTGCGATACCACCACGTTTTTGTATT
>JAISZV010000219.1 GCA_031284475.1 Proteiniphilum sp.
AAAGGCCTTTTTATCGGCGTTTCGGACTGGTGCTTTGCGTTGTTTTAGAGTTTAGCGGACAGCAATATTTCAAAGTACCGATCATTTCAACCACTCATCAAACCAGCGGAAGAACTCGCGTTGGAACAGAACTCCGTTCTGCGGCTTGCTGATCCAATGGTTCTCATTGGGAAAAATAAGCATACGCGACGGAATACCGCGCAATTGGGCTGCATTGAATGCCATCATGCCCTGCGATGCAAGAATACGGTAGTCATATTCACCGTGGGTGATCATAATCGGCGTATCCCATTTATCTACGAACTTATGGGGGGAGTTGGCATACGTTCGCTGTGCAACGGCATTCAACTTATCCCAGAACGGGCCACCCATATCCCAGTTAGCAAAAAACATCTCTTCTGTCTCTAAGTATTGCGCTTCCAGATTGAAAATACCGGCATGCGACAGAAACGCCTTAAAGCGCCCTTCGTGATTACCGGCAAGCCAGTAGGTAGAGAAACCGCCATAGCTGGCGCCGGTACAACCGAGCCGGTTCTCATCCACATAGGGTTCTTTTGCTACGGCGTCGATGGCCGAAAGGTAATCTCTCATATTTTGTCCACCGTAATCACCACTGATCTGCTCCAGCCACTCCTGGCCGAATCCGGGCAAACCGCGACGGTTGGGCGCCACTACGATGTAACCGTTGGCTGCCATCATCTGGATATTCCATCGATAAGACCAGAACTGGCCCACCATGCTCTGCGGGCCTCCCTGACAGTATAAGAGCGCAGGATAGCTCTTCGTGGGGTCGAAATCGGGCGGATAGACCACCCATGTGAGCATCTCTTTGCCGTCGGTAGTGGGAATCCAGCGCTCCTCCACCTCTCCCATCCGCAATTGGTCTAACAACTCTTTGTTCTCAAACGATATTTCGGTAGCCTGTCCCGATGCTATGTCCACACTGTAAATCTCCGTGGGCTGCGACATGGACTGCCGTTTCGCAATCAGTTTGCCATTTCCAAGGGCGACAGAGGCGTAGTCGTATTTTCCCTGCGTAATAGGGGTAATCTCTTTAGCGACAATATCCGCCGCGTAGAGATGGGTGGTTCCTTTTACAGGCGACACTATATAGATGGTACGGTTATCGCTGTTCCAGACAAAATCATCGGTATTATAATCGAATTGCTCCGTTACATAAATTTTCTCTCCTGTTGCCATATCCATCACGAACAACCGGTTCTTATCGGCCTCATACCCATCGCGTTCCATACTCTGCCAGGCAAGGTATTTCCCGTCGGGCGAGAACTGCGGATTCACATCGTACCCCATCATCCCTCCAGTCATGTTTTGGGTTTGACCGGTTCCCACATCATATAAATAAATATCGGAATTGGTGGAGAGAGTATACTCCTTTCCGGTTTTTTTGCGGGATGTGTAGGCGATGGTTTTGCCGTTGGGGCTCCAGGATAGCTGCTCTATGCCTCCGAAAGGCGCCAGCGGGGCTTCGTAAGGTTCTCCTTCCAACAAGTCTTTTATATTCGACAGTTTGTTGCCTGAAAATTCGGCGACAAAGGGATGGGGCGCGCTCTCCACCCACTTGTCCCAATGCTTATACATCAGGTCGTCCACTATCCGCCCCGATGCATCAGGCAGGTCGGGATATTTTTCGGCTGCCGTCTCCGCCGTTTTCACATTTTTGATAAACAGCGCTTTTTTCCCGTCGGGAGAATATTTAAATCCATCTATTCCGCCTTCCACATTAGATATTTGTTTCATTCCTCCCCCATCGGGGTTAATAGTCCATATCTGCGAAGAGCCGGTTTCGTTACTCAGGAAAGCTATTTTTTTACCGTTTGCGATCCATTGCGGATTACTCTCCTGTGTGTTGGTGATGGTAAGTTGTTTTTTCTCAGAGCCGTCACTTTTCATGATGAACAACTCCGAGTTAGTCTTGTTTTGAGAAATACTTACATAGGTTACCTGATAAAGGATATGCGATTTGTCGGGCGACACTTCTACGCTCCCTACCCGGCCGAAACTGTAAAGGAGTTCAGGCGTCATAATCCCGTTCTCTATATTGGGCCTTGCTTTGCCGATGGTCTCTATCAGTTCTTTAGTCTCTTTTTTTCCTACATCTTTAGAAGCCGGCGATTGAGAGGACTCGTTACAGGCCGGAAAGCTTCCGATGATAATAATTGCCATAAATAGTGATTTACTTTTCATACGGTTTGGATCGATATACTTGATGGTTATACTTGTTTTTTGCTCATATTGATTAACGAAATAGTTCTTATTGATCAACAATCTGCCCGTCTATCATATGGATGGTTCTGTCGGTGATCGAGGCAAGTTGTTCATCATGCGTCACAATGACAAAGGTCTGATTGAGTTTGTCCCGCAGTTCGAAAAAAAGATTGTGAAGTTCTTCTTTATTATCGGAATCGAGGCTTCCGGAAGGTTCATCGGCAAAAACTACAAGAGGATCGTTGATCAACGCCCGGGCTACCGCCACCCGCTGTTTTTCGCCGCCCGACAGTTCCGCCGGTTTATGCCCGATACGGCCGGAAAGCCCCATTATGTGCAGCAATTCTTTTGCCCTCGCTTCTGCTTCGGCATGTTTCACACGCCCTATCAGCGCCGGAATCATCACATTTTCGAGAGCAGTAAATTCAGGGAGCAACTGGTGAAACTGGAAAACAAACCCGATGTTCCGGTTTCGGAAATCAGACAGTTTTTTCTCGCTTAGGGAACTCAACTCGTGATTATCAATATAAATCCTGCCGGAGTCGGCTTTTTCCAATGTTCCCATGATCATCAGCAAGGTAGTTTTACCAGCGCCGCTCGGCCCCACAATGGAGACTATTTCTCCTTTCCGCACCTCCAGATCAATACCTTTCAGTACCTGAAGCGGGCCGAAACTCTTGAAAATTTTTTCTGCTTTTATCATCTGATCCATTTACCACACATATCAGTCTGCGAAGATAAGAAAAATGCATATGAAATCCGGTTTTTTCGTGCATAATTGTAAACGGCTTCTTTCCGGGCAATACTGTATCGACATCTTCCCGGTCTTCTTATCCGAAAAGTTCATCCACCGTAAGTAAGCGGGTTTAATTCGGCAAAGAATAAGCGTATAAAAAACAGTGGCATTAATCACAGTATTCGGAAAATAAAGGAAGGGAGTGAAATCGAATAAAATTCACAGCAGATAGGTGAATTGAGTAGAATGAGGCATGAATAGCAGGCGGGAGGCCTGAATGAAACGGAGACGGCGTCGCGAACGGCAGGTAAGAATCGAAGGTATTGCTGAAAAGGTTGAGGATGAAAAGTCGGATACCTATAACGATTAGCGCCCTATAAAACTTTATTCCGGGGTACGGTAGCTATAAACTCTTTCAGGTAAAAAGGCTCAAAATAGGCTACATCAACAAAGGCTTTATCGGTAAAAGCCTTTTTCGCCAAAGGCGCCATGCCGGAAGCCAACGGGTGAATATCGTCAAAGAACAGCGCATTTGCGTGTGTGATGACGGAACGGCATTTTTCGGCTCCGTTACCGAAGAAAATTATCTTCCGCTTTTCAAGGAGATCGGTGTAACTACCCTCCTCCACAATGTCGGCCGACGTTTCGCGGATCACATTCAGCGACCGGTCGAAAAAGGTAGCGTACACCTCCATCCGCCGGGCGTCGATCATCGGGCAAAGCAACGTATCCTCATCGGCATTCCCTTTCATCATTGAAGCCATGATACGGGCGGTGGGAATAGCGATGAGCGGAATATCCAGGCCGTAACTCAATCCTTTGGCTTCCGATACGCCGATACGCAATCCGGTATACGAGCCGGGGCCGCTACTCACGGCAATAGCATCTATGCGGATATGCTGTTGCCTGGCATACTCCATTATCTCATGGACAAACAGTCCCAGCAGGCTTGCATGCGACCGGCCTTCATAATTCTCCTTATTCATCAGGGTCTCCCCGTTGCGCGAAAGCGTACAGGAACATACGGGAGTGGAGGTTTCAATCGCAAGCAGTGTACACATAAAACATTAATGACGAATATTTCTTTTGAATTTGTCGTATAAAGATAGTAAGTTTTTATCGACAGAACCGAAAGGGCATAAAAAAACTGCATCGGTGTGATGCAGTTTTTTTAAATCTAACAAAAATCAATACCTGTTCCTGTCGCGGTTTCCGTAACCTCCACGATTGTTGTTTCTGGGACGATCGCCCTCAGTGCGGGGACGAGCTACAGAAACAGACAACGTGCGGCCGTCGTATTCGGCATCGTTGAGTTCTTCAATGGCGCGCTGTCCATCTGCATCGTTGGACATTTCCACGAAACCATAGCCTTTTGAACGGCGGGTTTCACGGTCAGTAATAATCTTGGCAGAGGAAACTTCTCCGTATTCCTCAAACAGTTCTTTTAAATCGGCATCCGTAATCTGATAACTTAAGCCAGCTACAAAAATGTTCATGTAAAAAAATTAAAATAAAAAAATAAATAAATTGTGCAGAAGTCCTTTCAATGAGATGAGTTAGGAAATAACTTGACAATGGTGTGAAGAAACTAAATAACGGCCCGCTAAAAAAAATACTAATGCGCAACAAAGATAGGTATAAAATAATTGTAGCAAAAGAAATCAACCATAAATTTGTAAAAAAAATTATATATTACCGTTTGAGTTATAAATTTCGTTTGAAAAAGTACCCTGTTCAAATGCGCGGACGTCTCCATCAAACGGCGCTTTTGAGGAATGCCATGTAGAGATATTTTTTTCTTTACCAGCTATTTTCCATAATAAGCGAAGGCGGTTTTACAAAATTGCGGCACACGTTGGCGCCGGAAGCTGTTATAATCCGGCAGGGTAACAAAAGGTTAAAAAAAAGGGGCGTTTTTCGCCGGTGAGTTCATCATCATTATTACACAATAAACTGTTAATAACATTTTCTTCATAAAAATCATTACATTTGCGGGGCGAGTCGGAAATATTTGAGACAATCTGATAAAACCGGCGATAAGAATGCCGCACAGTATGCATCAAAGAGTGAAGCGACAAACTAAGAACATGGATTCGAATTGATATTAAATTAGTAAAAATATGACAACAACTGACAGTAAAACCAGGGAAAAAGCGAAAACTACCGGAACAAAGAGCAAAAGTAAAACTACAGCCACGAGCGCTAAGAAAAACTTTATCCTCGACACGAATGTGATTCTACACGATTTCAACTGCCTCGATAATTTTGAGGAAAACGATATTTATCTTCCTTTCGTGGTACTGGAGGAACTGGACAAGTTTAAGAAAGGGAACGACCAGATCAACTTCAATGCCCGCGCTTTTGTACGTGAACTGGATTTGATCACCGATGACGACCTGTTTACCAATGGCGCCGATATGGGAGTAGGCAGAGGTAAACTTTATATTGTAAATGCTTCAAGGGATAACAGGAAAATCATTGATGCTTTTCCCGAAAAAACGCCCGACAACCGTATTCTTACCGTGGTGTCGGAAGTGGCCGAAAAACATCCTGAGACAAAGACTATCTTGGTTTCAAAGGATATTAACCTGCGGATGAAAGCGCGCTCCTTAGGTATTCTGGCAGAGGATTACATCAACGACAAGGTGACCAATGTCGATATTTTCTCACAGGGCGAGGAGGTGATAGAGAATGTTAATCCCGACCTGATTGATAAGGTATATGCGCAAACGGGCGGCGTAGATATTGACGAGTTCAATTTCGAGATACAACTCGATCCCAATCAATGTTTTATCCTCAAGAGCGAAAGAAATAGCGTGCTGGCCCGTTACAATCCGTTCACACAAAAAATAAAAAAGATAGAGAAAGAGTCCAATTTCGGCATCCAACCGCGAAATGCGGAGCAGGCATTCGCTTTCGAGATACTGAGCGACCCGGAAGTAAAACTGGTAGGGCTAACCGGAAAGGCGGGCACCGGAAAAACGCTGCTGGCGCTGGCTTCCGCCCTGAGGCAGCACAAAATATACAGCCATATACTGCTGGCGCGCCCCATCGTCTCGCTGTCGAATAAAGACCTGGGCTACCTGCCGGGCGACGAAAAGCAGAAAATAGCCCCTTATATGCAGCCGCTGTTTGATAACCTGAATGTGATCAAATCGGCCCTTGGACAAAACAGCCCCGACCTCAGGCTGATTGATGAAATGC
Source organism: Proteiniphilum sp. (assembly GCA_031284475.1). Classification (GTDB taxonomy): domain Bacteria; phylum Bacteroidota; class Bacteroidia; order Bacteroidales; family Dysgonomonadaceae; genus Proteiniphilum. Next base: position 6,167 of record JAISZV010000219.1, read on the forward strand.
AAAAATCGGGACAATTGGAGATAGAAGCGCTGGCTTTTATCCGCGGGCGAAGCCTCACCGAAACATTCTGCATTATTGATGAAGCGCAAAACCTCACCCCGCATGAGGTAAAGACTATTATCACCCGCTCAGGAGAAAATACCAAGATGGTGTTTACAGGCGACCTTCAACAGATCGACTCACCTTATCTCGATACTCAGTCCAACGGACTGGCCTATATGATCGACAAGATGCGGGGGCAGAACCTGTTCGGCCATGTAAACCTGGTAAAAGGCGAAAGAAGCGAACTCTCGGAACTGGCAAGCAACTTGTTATAAAGTGAAAAGCGATAAATTAAAAGTTAGGTGATAAAAGGTAAGTATGGCAAGTTTCGGGTTACAAACAGATAAAATGTAACCCGGAAGTTGTTGTTTTTGGCGTTATTCCTGTACGCCAAAAAACACTATCTTTGCACAACAAAACAAACAAAGATCGAGAGAACAATGCAAAAACCCTCCATACCCAAAGGTACAAGAGATTTTTCGCCCGAAGAAACAGCGAAACGGAACTATATTTTCGATACGATCAAAGATGTGTATCGCCTCTATGGTTTTCGTCAGATTGAAACGCCGGCGATGGAAAACCTCTCTACCCTGATGGGAAAATACGGTGAAGAAGGCGATAAACTGCTTTTCAAGATACTCAACTCCGGCCATTTTTTAGGCGATATGAACGCGGATGATATTGCCGAAGGAAATTCTGCCAAAACAGCCGGTAAGATTTCGGAGAAAGGGCTCCGGTACGACCTTACCGTACCCTTTGCCCGCTACGTGGTAATGCACCGCAACGACATCACTTTCCCTTTCAAACGCTACCAGATACAACCGGTATGGCGCGCCGACCGTCCCCAGAAAGGGCGTTACCGCGAGTTCTTCCAGTGCGACGCCGATATTATAGGCTCCGATTCCCTACTCAACGAAGTGGAGTTGATCCAGATCATCGACGAAGTGTTTTCGCGTTTCGGCATCCGCGTTTCAATAAAACTGAATAACCGCAAGATACTTTCCGGTATTGCCGAGATCATTGGCGAAGCCGATAAGATCACCGATATTACCGTAGGTATCGACAAACTCGACAAGATCGGGGCGGAGAAGGTGAACGAAGAACTGGCGGCGAAAGGAATTGCACGGGAGGCGATAGAGAAGCTACAACCTATCCTGTTGCTGAGCGGCGCTACCCGCGAAAAACTCGGTAAGTTGAAAAAGGTATTGGCTTCCTCCCCTGCCGGATTAAAAGGCGTGGAGGAAATAGCGTATATTTTCGACAAAACGGAACTTCTTTCATTGAAAAATGAGTTGACGGTGGACCTTACACTGGCGCGGGGACTTAACTATTATACAGGCGCTATCATCGAAGTAAAGGCGCTCGATGCGGAAATAGGAAGTATTACCGGCGGGGGCAGGTACGACAACCTTACCGGTATCTTCGGCTTACCGGACGTTTCAGGTGTGGGTATCTCATTCGGCGCAGACAGGATTTACGACGTCTTGCAGCAACTCAACCTTTTCCCGGAAAATTTCACGCACACGACCGACCTGCTGTTTGTCAATTTCGGGGAAAAGGAAGCCGCTTACCTCCTTCCGGTAATGCAACAACTCCGAAGCGCCGGTATTCGCAGCGAACTTTATCCCGATGCGGCCAAGATGAAAAAACAGATGTCTTACGCCGACAGTAATCATATCCCCTTTGTAGCCATCGTGGGCGAAAACGAGATAAAAGAGGAAAAAATCACGTTAAAGAATATGGAAAGCGGAGAACAAAAGCAGGCCACTCTCCGGCAGGTCATCAGTGAGATAAAGCAAAATTAAATGCTCAGTATAGAGAACCTTACCGTTGAGTTCGGCGGTTTCACGTTACTCGACCGAATATCGTTTGTCCTGAACAGGAACGAACGGATAGCCCTTGCAGGTAAAAACGGCGCGGGAAAATCTACGCTTCTGAAAATTATGGCGGGGTTGCAGCAGCCTTCGGACGGCGTGGTTTCCTTACCCAAAGGCGTCTCCATCGGCTACCTGCCGCAACAGATGAAACTAAACGACAGCCGTACCGTGCGGGAAGAGGCTTCCATAGCATTCGCCCATCTCAAAAAGATGGAGAAGGACCTGGAGCAACTGCACCAGGAAATGGCCGAACGCACCGATTACGAGTCGGAAGCCTATCAGGCGGTGATTGAGCGTGCAACCGACTTGCAGGAGTTGCTGCAAATGTCGGGAATCCACAATTTCGAGGCCGAAGTAGAAAAAACGCTGCTGGGGCTGGGATTCTGCCGGAGCGATTTCGACCGGCCTACCCGTGAGTTCAGCGGCGG
>JAISZV010000227.1 GCA_031284475.1 Proteiniphilum sp.
AGAGGATAATTCACCGCTTCTGGAAGCGTGACCTGCGCACGCGCCAAGTCCGAGCCTGGAAGAATGGCTTTTCCCATATTTACGCGTACGCTTTCTACCTCATTGCTATGCGGGTTCACCGTCAACGAAAGATGTTTTATGCCCGATTTGGCATTCAGTGCGATCTCTTTTTTCGTAGTCAATCCCCTTTCATAAAGATATTTGCCCACACACCGCGCGGCATTGCCGCACATCTCCGCCTCGCTACCGTCGGCATTAAATATCCGCATGGAGAAATCGCCTTCTTCATCCGGCCCGATAAGAACAAGCCCGTCGCTCCCGATACCGAAATGGCGGTCGCTCACCCGGCGGGACAATAGTGCGGGATCATCCACCCGCTCTTCAAACAGGTTGACATAGATATAGTCGTTACCTGCACCATGCATTTTTTCAAATTTCATTGCTCGGATTTTTAAAATATCCGGTAAGAACCAAGTCCCGAACCGGAGGCGATAATCTAAAAAAACACCTGCGTGATTCCACAGAATCAGGCAAGTGTTTTAAGATTACCGGGGCAAAGTTACATAAAATTATTTATATCTTACCCACTTTATCATTTCTTTGATCGATGGCTTTTTACCGTACATCAGAATGCCTACCCGGTATATTTTGGCGGCAAGAATGGAGATAAGTATAAATGTCCCGTAAAGCAACACGATTGATAACAGCTTCTCCCACAACGGGATTCCAAACGGAATACGCACCATCATCACAATGGGGGAACTGAACGGAATCAGCGACGTCCAGAAAGCCAGAGGCCCGTCGGGATTATTCACGCTGTAAAATCCGGCAAAGAAAGCGAATATGATAATAAGCATTACAGGCGTCATGAACTGACTTGTATCTTCGTCGCTATCTACCGCCGAGGCAAACATGGCAAAGATAGAGGCATAGAGGATATAACCTCCGATGAAAAAGAGGATGAAATAAAACCCGATTTCGAGCCAGTTGACGGTCATGATCGTATTCAGGATTCCCTCCATGTCAAAGTTGCCCATTTCGGCCGGCATGGTTTCCACCTGTCCGGGAGAGACGATAAAAAAGGATAATCCGCTGAAGAAAAGCCCCATCAATAGACCCCAGATGACCAATTGGGTAATTCCTACCAATCCGATCCCGACTATTTTACCCACCATGAGGTTGACCGGCTTCACCGAGGAGACCATCACCTCCACGATGCGGCTCTTTTTCTCTTCCAGCACCGCCTGCATCACCATGCTTCCGTACATGAGTATAAACATGTAGATGAGCACCGTAAACAGCATCCCGATGATGGTAGCCAGTTCGGTGGACGATTCCGACACGTCTCCGCCGCTGTCGAGGCGCAATGTCCGCAAAAACACCCTGGAGCCTTCTTCCACAATGGAGCGCACCTGTGTAATAGCTTCCTTGTCCACACTGCCCGATAACGAAAGCTCATCGAGCTTTTGTTGCGTCACCTTCTCGCTCAATGTCTCCTCAATGATCGACTGTAGCGCCTGCGGCGCCTGTTTTTGGGAGGTGAGCGAAACCGCCCGCGGGTTTTCGTTCAGGTCGCCGGTAATCTGCAAAATAGCAAACAAGTCCTTTCCTAATCTTGATTCCGGGTTCGGCTGTTCCGATCCGGTTATGGACTGGAATTGATAAGCGTCCGTCGATTGCAGCAGGGGAGCATACATGCCCGTATTGTCGATCACGGCCACATTCTTTATGTTGCCGTCGTTGAGCGTGGAAAGCCACAGGGGCACAAACGACAAAGCGGCCATCAGCGCCGGCATCAGGAGCGTAAGGATAATAAATGACTTTTTTCTTACCCTGGTGATATATTCTCTTTGGATTACTAAACTTAATCTGTTCATATTTTTATAGTTGTTAATCGGTAGTTATTCGGCAATGACACAAAGCGGCAAACAATCCGGCCTCATCCGTATTATTGCGTTACGGTGCGGATAAACACATCGTTCATCGTGGGTAGTTCTTCATCGTAGCTCACCACCTCATACCGGTCGAGAATTAATCTCACCAATTCATTGCTGCTGAAATCACCCTCTTTTTGGATGCGCAGATCGATAAATTCATGGTAAGGTTCTTTTGAAAGCAGGGTAAAGGACGGATGTTCAAGGTTGAACTCATTGCCCGTCAGGCGGAACCGGAAAATATTGGGGCGATATTCTTTACGGATGTCGAACACTTTCCCCTGCAATACCACCTGCGCATTATGGATGAGCGCTATATTATCGCACAATTCCTCTACCGATTCCATATTGTGGGTGGAGAGAATAATGGTTTTTCCCTCATCCTTGAGCCGCAACATCTCTTTTTTTACAATATCCATATTCACGGGATCGAAACCGCTGAAAGGTTCATCGAAGATCAGCAGGTCGGGATTATGGATCACCGTAGAGATAAACTGCACTTTCTGCTGCATCCCCTTCGATAGCTCCTCTACCTTACGATTGTACCAGTCCATGATGTCGAACCGTTTAAACCAAGTCATCAATTCGCGATGCGCGTCTTTTTTCGACGCCCCCCTCAACTGCGCCAGATACATCGCCTGCTCGCCTACTTTCATTTTCTTGTACAATCCGCGTTCTTCGGGCAGGTACCCTATTTTGTACACATCTTCCGCTTTTGAAGGGCGGCCGCCGATCATCACCTCCCCGCTGTCGGGGGCGGTAATGCGGGTGATGATGCGGATAAGCGTGGTTTTTCCCGCACCGTTCGGCCCTAACAACCCGAAAACAGTAGCGCGGGGCGCCTGAATACTTACTTTATCCAACGCCAAATGGTTGGCATACTGTTTTACTACATTAATAGTTTCTAAATACATACATTTATTAGATTGATGTTCATTAGGCATTATATTGATGAAAGAGCGCGACTCCTGATAATCAAATATCTAAAACCCTGTTCGAGATAAACCCTGTTATCCGGATTTATTCCGTAAGTTTTGAATATCGCGCGAAGCGCAAATACCGGCGAAGCCTGTTTTTAATACTTCAATATAATCCTTTCCCCCAGCTCTTTCGAGAGAATTTTCTTTACCTCCTGCAACTGTTTCAGTTGGGCGATGAGGGGGAGGGAATCATTCGGGTTACCCTGTTTCATCGCCTCTTTTATCTCCTTGATCTGTTGCAGCACATAAGCGTTCTTCAACTCCGTAGTTGCACGAGGCACATAAGAGTTCAACAAGTTTTGTTCCAGCAAGCGGGAGTCTTTGTCATCGAGTTCTTCGCCTAATATTTTCGCATGTATTTTACTCAGATGATACCGGTCGCCTATCAATTCCGACGCCAACCGGCTGATATGCGGATCGGCGTGCGATAGAAAGTGACGGGCGGAATCGAAATGCGGATCTTTCATATACGCCGCGGCCTCTTCAAAAATTCGCCGGTACAGGCCGGTGGTAAATGCTATATTGTCGCGTTCGAGGTCGAACTTCACAAATTCCGTCACGCCCGGCCCCTCTTCCACCAGCACATCTTCCTCGATAACCTGCTTGCCCTCTTTTCGTTTACGCTTCTCGAACTTCCGGTATATGGGCCTGTTACCATAGCGCACTACGTAACGCAGGATCTCTTTTTCGTATCTTTCGTAAGGGTTTTTTAGTGAACCCATGCTTTCAGACCCCACTCCGGGCATTGGTAAACTATTCGGCTCAAGAAGGTCTCGCGCCGCAACGGGCTTTTTCTCTTTCGGTTCCTCCTTTTTGTCGTAATTGCGGCGGCGTATCTTATTGATCTCCGAAATCAGCACCCGCTCTTGCATATTCAATAACTGCGAGCACTCCTGGATATAGACCGAACGGGTAATCATATTAGGGATCAGTGCGATGCTCTCCACCACATTCGATATTAACCCCGCCCGCTTAAGGGGATCGTCTCCTACTTCTTTCAGCAATAGCTGTGTTTTAAACCGGATGAAATCCCCCTCATTATTTTTGATATATTGATGGAAGCCCTCCGCATTCTGTTTTCCGGCAAACGAATCGGGATCTTCCCCTTCGGGAAGGAGCACCACTTTCACATTCATGCCGTCTTCCAATAGCAGGTCGATTCCCCTTAAAGCGGCTTTTATTCCTGCCGGGTCGCCGTCGTAAAGCACAGTAATGTTTTCCGAAAAACGGTGTATCATGCGTATCTGGCCGTGTGTGAGCGCCGTCCCCGACGAGGCCACCACGTTTTCGATTCCCGCCTGGTGCATGGAGATCACATCGGTATATCCTTCCACCAAAAAGCACTTGTCCTGTTTTACAATGGCGTTTCTGGCGAAATAAATCCCGTACAACTCATTGCTTTTGGAATAGATTTCACTTTCGGGAGAGTTCACATACTTCCCTGTATTTTCCGCTTTTTTGAGGATTCGCCCGCCAAAGGCCACCACCTTCCCTGAGAGCGTATGGATAGGGAAAAGCACCCTTCCGCGGAAACGGTCGAGAAGCGGCTGATTGTCGTTGCCGGCAGACAATCCCGTTTTCAACAGGTAATCGCGTTTGTACCCGGCTTTCTGGGCTTCGACCGAGAAAGCGTCGCGTTGCTCTAAGCTATAACCCAGTTGAAACTTTTTTACGATGTCGTCGCGGAATCCCCTCTCACGGAAGTAAGTGAGGCCGACGGCTTTCCCTTCGGGATGCGTATGAAGGATCTTTACAAAATAATCGCGGGCATATTCATTGAGGATAAACATGCTGTCACGGTCGCTCTGCGCCTGTTTTTCCTCATCGGTAATCTCTTTTTCCACCACCTCTATATTGTACTTGCGGGCAAGGTACTTCAAGGCTTCGTAATAGGAGAGCTGCTCATGCTTCATTACGAAATGGATGGGCGATCCCCCCTCGCCGCAGGCAAAACATTTGCAGATATTTTTGGAGGGGGAGAC
>JAISZV010000069.1 GCA_031284475.1 Proteiniphilum sp.
TTCTGCTTTTTCTAGTTGTAGTGGCTTACGCTCCGTGACCATTGGTAATTCGGTAACCTCTATCGGAGATGGTGCTTTTCAATATTGCAGCGGCTTGATTGAGACATTGACTATCCCCAATTCGGTAGTTTCTATCGGGTATCAGGCTTTTAAGGATTGCCCTTACTTGTCATTCGTAACCATTGGCAATTCGGTAACCACGATTGGGGATTATGCTTTTGCTGGTTGCAGCGGCTTGATTGAGACATTGATTATCCCCAATTCGGTAACCACGATTGGGGATTATGCTTTTGCTAGTTGCAGCGGCTTACGTTCCGTGACCATTGGTAATTCGGTAACCTCTATCGGTCGTTATGCTTTTTTGGATTGCAGCGGCTTGACCGAAGTTACCAGTTTGATTACCGAGCCGCAAAGTATCAGCTATGGTTCCAATATTTTTCTCAGTGTTGATATAAGCGCAGCCACTCTAAAGGTACCGTCCGGCTCGCTGGCAGCTTATAAAGCTGCACCTGAATGGAGCGGTTTCGGAAACATAGTAGCTATTCCTTAGTATTAAAAATAAAACGGCGTTGAATATAAAACGGGCATGAAAACTGTTCTTCTCACACAAGAAATAGTAAAATTAAAGCGCAAAAGTAGCGGGTATTTCAGAGATAAAATAGCCCATTAATATCCGCAATTTCCAAAACTCCCGATAAATAGTTACTTTTGCATCACAATGATGGAAGAAACTTTCGATATACATAATAACCGTAATTTCGGGGAGTCGGAGCGTGAATTTGAGAACAGCCTGCGCCCGCTTGCCTTTGATGATTTCAAAGGGCAGGGAAAGATCGTGGAAAACCTGAAAATATTTGTGAGCGCAGCCCGCTTGCGCGGCGAATCGCTCGATCATGTATTGCTGCACGGCCCGCCGGGCTTGGGCAAAACAACCCTCTCTAATATAATAGCCAACGAGTTGGGCGTGGGATTCAGGGTTACGTCGGGCCCGGTGCTCGACAAGCCCGGCGACCTGGCCGGCGTGCTTACCTCGCTCGAACAAAACGACGTACTCTTTATAGATGAAATACACCGCCTCTCGCCCGTGGTGGAGGAGTATCTTTACAGCGCGATGGAAGATTACCGGATCGACATCCTTATAGACAAAGGCCCCAGCGCGCGTTCCATCCAGATAGACCTCAACCCCTTTACGCTTGTGGGCGCCACTACCCGGAGCGGCTTGCTGACCAGTCCGTTGCGGGCGCGTTTCGGAATCAATATGCACCTTGAGTATTATGATCTGGACACCCTTACCGGGATTGTCCTGCGGTCGGCCGACCTGCTCCAGGTTGCCTGCGACGGACGGGCAGCCGTGGAAATCGCCTCCCGGAGCAGGGGTACGCCCCGTGTAGCCAACGCTTTGCTGCGGCGGGTGCGCGACTTTGCCCAGATAAAAGGCAACGGGAAAATAGACAGGGAAATATCGTCTTATGCCTTAGAGGCGCTCAATATCGACAGATACGGACTCGATGAGATAGACAATAAAATACTGCTTACCATCATCGATAAATTCAAAGGAGGCCCCGTGGGTATTACCACCATCGCCACGGCTGTGGGAGACGACGCCGGCACCATTGAAGAGGTCTATGAGCCGTTTCTGATTAAAGAAGGATTCATTAAGCGCACTCCCCGCGGCCGGGAAGCTACGGATCTGGCATACCGCCACCTGGGACGGAAAAGAGGGGAAGAACAGGGATCCCTGTTTTAGAAGTTGTTTTGAATTTTACGAGTAATTATTTTATGCTTATTTTACCGCTCTTTCATCTTGTTTTCTGCCCTTTTTTGCGCCTTTGAATTCAAGTAGCCCGCTACTTTTCAATCAATGAAAATCCAAATCCATCAAAAAAATGGATAGAAAACAATGTATGAAAAAATTCAAAACAGGTTCTTAGAAATTACTAAAGATCATATCTAATTTCAGACTTCCTTCGCGTTTGTCTAACCTTACTGCTGCCGGCCACATGCTGTGGCCGATTGAAATGGGAGTAGTGGTTGTGCTTCCGTACGCATCGGTCGCGAAAGTGACATTCACCGGAATCAGGTAATAAACCAGATCGAAAGGGTTTCCCTCGTTCTTCTCGTTGTAATGGTTTGCCATCGTAGAGATATTGCCGAATTGGTAAGAGTAGGTAGAAGAGTCAAAGCCGGAGGAGAGGAAACTGGTTACATTGTCGATGAGCTTTTTGTTCTCGAAAAATCCGTTCAGCGAATCTTTATTCACCAACAGCATATAACTGGGCGGACTCAGTTTCACCATTATATCTTCATCGGGCTCAGGCATGGCATACATGGTAAAGTTCGCCAGGTTCAAAGCCTGTGATTTCAGTTTATTGTTTATTTCCGAAAAAGGAAAAGTGACCTCCGTGATCACCCCGGCAGGGCTTTTCAGATATGTATATTCGGAACTCGGCGCCAATAATTGGTCGTTTTTGTTTTGAATGTGATTGATCTGGGTGACTTCCGGCGTAATATATAAACTCATGGTCGCGGTGCGGATGGTGTCTGCCCCGGTAGAGGATCCGCCTTCATCGTTATACTTGTAATGGACGGAGAGGGAAGTGAGGTCTATGCCGAGAATGGCGCCCTTCCCGAAAGTGGTGGTAAAATACAATCCCGGGAAAAACGTCCTGAAATTATCCGCATCCGCCAGTTTTCCGTGATCCTCTTTTTTGTATTCGGCAAGAAATTTTTCGCCGATGGCGCTGGGGAGTTTTACATTGATTTCATATACCGTATACGTATATGTGGTTCCCGTTGAACTGTTGGTGGTAGTTTCCGTTCTGTAGGTCGAATTTTTGCCGGTGAATGTTTGCGTGCCCAACGGCGCAGACATATCGGCATACTCCGCGGGATCAATATCGGAATAGTTACTGATCCCTTGCAGCGATTTTGTAACCTCATATACCGACAATCCCATTGGCGACAAAGAATCACCCATCAACGTGGTATAAGCGAGTTGCACACTCACCGAATCAATGGCGGCATTGTCATGGAATCCTATCCCTTCGGGGAAATAGAACTCGCCGATGTATTCCGACTTGATTGTACCGAAAACGGGATCGGTGTATTCGCCCAATACGGGATATTGTGTTTTGGAATATATGGAATCTACCTGAACGGTGCGTGCCTGTAAACTCAATGTGTCGATTTCTATCTTAAGACGATCTTCGCCCGGCTGTATGGTGAATCCGATTTGGTCGAGACTGTCGTTGCACGAAACGGTGAGCAGGGCTACAAAGGCAATGACAAATATGCTGTACAAGGATTTGAATTTCATTCGTTTTATCAGTTTGTTTTCAATGGCGCAAATATCAGAAAAAAATGCGGCAAATAAAAACCGGCGAAAATCTTTCTTCCCATTTTTAAAGATATTTGTGCATAGGTTGGGTGAAAAAATAAATTCATTAAGGATTTTAACCGGATCAATTGTCAATTTTCTCGTAGAAAGCATTGATCTCCTCCACCCTTTTGTCGAAATCGGAATGGTAAGGCAGGAATTTCACTCCCTTTTCATTGATGTACCGGGCGACTTCAGGATCTACTTCTTCGCTGCCTTGTATAATGCCATCGGAAAAATCAATGGCCAGTTTCATCAGGTTTTTGTAATCGATCACGCCCCGTTCTTTTATTTTTTCGATCTCAGGATCGCCGATCCCGTCGAACCGGAGTTTGCCTGCAAACCCGTCATGGAACGCTTTGCCGAAAGATTCGTTATACAGGGAGTAAACCACTTTTGCACCCCTGAAACAGGGATCGTCGGCATATCCTTTTTTGATATAAAGGGGCGCCAGTGCGCTAAACCATCCGTGACAGTGGATGACGTCGGGAACCCATCGCAGTTTCTTGATGGTTTCCATCACACCGCGGATAAAGAAGATGCTCCGTTCGTCGTTATCGTCATACTCCTCTCCCTTTATATCGACAAGCGTTTCGCGGTGCTGGAAAAAATCGTCGTTGTCAATGAAATAGACCTGCATCCTGGCCGACTGAATGGAAGCGACCTTGATGATGAGGGAATGATCCGTATCGTCGATGATGAGATTCATTCCCGATAGGCGGATCACCTCGTGTAGCTGGTTGCGACGCTCGTTGATGCTCCCGTACTTAGGCATGAAGGCGCGTATCTCTCTCCCTCGCTCCTGTATGGCCTGGGGTAAATAGCGTGAAGTATTTGAGATATTAGTCTCTTCGAGATAAGGATAGATTTCCTGCGAAACGAACAAAATTTTTTTTGGAGGCATGGAGCTAATTATCTAAATTTGAGTACAAAGATAATAAAAAAAATCCACATGAATACAAAATAAAATCCCATCTTTTTTATATGTTTCTTATAAACAGATATGTATCGTCTTTTTGCTTCCTACCGTATAGAGATTTGACGCCGTTTTTTTCTCTATGTGACAAATATTTTGTTGTTTTGCACTCTAAAAGTAAGTTGATGAAAATTATTCATACCGTAACGGAACTGGAAAAGC
>JAISZV010000344.1 GCA_031284475.1 Proteiniphilum sp.
AATGGCTTCGTCGATTAACCGGATAATATAATCAAAACAATCCTCCAGTTTGGATCGCCACAGGTACATCTCTTCGGGCGTGGCGTCTAACGGTATGTTTTTATCCACAATTATAAAAGGCCCGTACTCCCGAAGCAGGTCGAAATAAAAGAAAGCCTTGAGGAATTTCACCTGCGCCGCCCATTCGTTTTTTTCCTCCGCCGTCATATCGGGAACCTTGCCGATATTTTCCAGAAAAGTATTGGCAGCCCGGATTCCCTGATAATCGAACCCCCATGCATCCACCGGCTGAAACTGTTCGTTCATTTGTCCTTTCATTACCATAATGGGGGTTATGCCTGCCGAATTATAATCCCAAGCCTGCCCTTCGAGCCATTCGTCGCCAAACATATAAGGCGAGTAAATGATGTGATAGTAATCGCGTATATACCTATATACTTTAGCCAGCGGCTGATAGGCTTTCTGTTTGTTTGCAAAGTAATCCTCCAGCGTTGCCGTATTGTCCGGCACTATGTCCAAGTAATCGCTGCATGAAGAAAATACTCCGGTTCCCAACATAAAAGAGATGAACCAAACGAATATTTTCTTTGTTCTTTTTCTCTGATTTTTTATATGATACATATTATTCTGTTTTTTGTGATTTGGTATTTTTTATTGATGATTCTCTCCTCAAAACAAGAGTTGCAATCCTATATTGAACCTGCGGTTAATAGGGTAGTTCAGGCCGTTGCCTCCCAATTCGGGATCCCACATTTTGAATGCGCTGATAAGGAAGATGTTTTCGCCGCTCAGGTAAACGCGGCTTCCTGCAATCTTAAATTTCTCGAAAAAGGCGGGAAGGGTATAACCCACTTCAAGGGTTTTCAAGCGGATGAACGATCCGTCGCGCAACCACCACGACGATGGCTGCAGGTTATTCGCCACCTGATAATCGGCAAGGCGGGGCCAGAAAGCGTGTACGTCGGGATGCGTTTCGCTCCATGCATCGCGTGCGATGATTGCCGGAGCGTTGCGCCGGTTCACAAACGGCGCTATTTCGTCGGGTTTAATGAAGAAAGACGTTCTTGCATTTCCCTGGAAAAAGAAAGAGAGGTCAAAATTCTTGTACCCGCTCGACAGGCCGAATCCGTACTGTATTTCCGGTACGGACGGATAACCCAGCGGGATGCGGTCGTCATTGTTGATCACGCCGTCCCCGTTTATATCGGCATATTTGATGTCGCCCCGCATATAAGTACCGTAAGCTAATTGCGACGGGGAATTGTCTATTTCATTCTGGTCGATAAAAAGCCGTTCGGCTACAAGTCCCCACTGTTTGTTCACCGGATAGCCGATGCTCGAAAGGTATTCTTCCTTATAACTCGGTTCGTCTTTTGCTTCCACTTTGTTCGTCGCAAAAGTGAAATTTGCACGTCCTGTCATCCAGAAATCGGGGGTAAAGGAGTGTTTGTAGTCGAGCGAAGCGTCAATGCCTTTTGAACTCACTTTTCCCACGTTGCCGGCCACGGGCGCTTCCAACCCCATAATGCTGGGGAGGCTTTCGCGGTTCCAATAAATTTTGTCGCGGACGTCGCGAAAGAGGTCTATCTGGAATTTCAGCGCTTCGTCCCTGAACAGGCCGATTTCAAGCCCGATGTTGTACTTTGTGGATTCTTCCCAACTGATGTCCTCGTTCCCATAGCGGGCAATGGTATATCCCGTATAGACGCTCCGGAACATTTTGCCCCATTTATAAGCGCCTCCGCCGTCACGTATATCGGATAAAAAGAAGAAACGCCCCGACCTGTCGGTAATAGCGTCGTTACCCACTTTGCCGTAAGTGAATTTTATCTTTAAGAGGCTCAGTATGTCATTGTTCCAAAATTTTTCGTTAGATACTAACCATCCAACTCCGGTAGAGGGGAAGAAGCCGAATCTCTTTTTCCCGGTAAATTTTTCCGAACCGTTATAACCGTAGGAAAATTCAAAAAAGTAACGGTTATCATAATCGTACGTCAAACGCCCGGAATTGCCGAGGTTCCGTTCGGGCAAGGTCTCATAAATAGTCCCGTTTTGTCCGTTCGACAGGATAAATTCTTCGGCTATGCCTACCGTCATGGCTCCGATATTGTGCGGGCCGTATTGCGCATCCCAGTTGATACGTCCTTCAAAATAGGAATGAATATTTCCGTCGCGCCAACCTTCCACATCGCCCAGATAGCCCGACTCGTATGGATTCAGGCGGTACAGCGTATAGGTATCGGAAGGCGCATCATATCCTTCAAGCGCAAAATAGAGGGGATTCGCTTTGCGTCTCCCGCTATGTACCGACCATGTATTGATAGAGGCTTTGAACTGCGCTTTTAATCCTTTCAGCAGCACATCGAGATCCTGCATCAAAGTAGCCTGAGCGGTAATGGTATTTTCGTTCTGCTCGTTGTACCCCTTGACCATTTCGGCATACGGATTCGCTTTCATGGGTTCTGCATTTCCGAAAAGCGGGTAACGCAAATCCTTGTATTTTTCATCGGGCGCCCATACTGCCGGGAACTCTACCGGATTGGCGTCCATCACCATCTTG
>JAISZV010000027.1 GCA_031284475.1 Proteiniphilum sp.
TTTAAAATACAAGATATTAGATAATCAAGTGGTTATTTATCGTGATGATACAAAGGTTATTCCTAAAGAGATCGTTTCCGAATTGATCGTCCAACAACAGAAGAAACAGATTAGGGGAAAAGTTACCGATGAGCAAGGAGAACCCGTCATAGGCGCCAATATTATAGAAAAAGGCACTACGAACGGCACTGTTACCGATGTGAACGGTAATTTTTCATTGATGGTAGAAGATGAGAATGTGATCTTACATACTTCTTACATAGGATATCTGACACAGGAGATTACGACTGCCGGAAAAACGGACTTTAATATCGTACTACAAGAGGATACAAAAGCATTAGATGAAGTAGTTGTAGTAGGTTTCGGCGTACAGAAGAAAGTAAATCTTACCGGGTCAGTAGCAACAACAGATGCAAGTACATTTGAAGAACGGCCGGTAACCACTGCGGTAAACGCCCTGCAAGGCGTCATTCCCGGATTAAATATTATGAACTCCGGGATGGGAGGAGAGTTAAACCAAGCAAAATCCATCCGAATAAGAGGAACACAGTGGGTTAGTTCAAATTCAAGCGACTATCCTTTAATCCTGATTGACGGAATGGAGGGAGACCTGTCCAATATTAATCCACAGGACATTGATAACATCTCCGTTCTTAAAGATGCGGCAGCAGCTTCCATTTACGGATCAAGAGCGCCCTATGGGGTGATCTTAGTCACCACGAAATCAGGACAACAGGGAAAGACAACGATTAATTATAACAACAGTTTTCGTTATAATACTCCCATCTTATTACCCCAAATGCAAAATTCGTGGGAATTTGTCAATTATTTCGACGATGCACAATTTAACGGTACCAACAATCATCTGTATGACGCCAGTTATCTCAAACTGGTAAAAGATTACTTCGACGGAAAAAGTGACCCGAAAGCAGCAATGTACATAGGCGCAGGCGATAAATGGTTAGGCGATTATGCGTATGGAAATGTTGATTGGATGAAAGAGTATTATAAGAAATGGTCGCCGTCGCAAGAACATAATCTAAGTGTCAGCGGGGGCAATAACAAAGTAACATATTATCTTTCAGCCAATATCATGGATCAGGATGGTTTTATGCGTTACGGAACCGAAGATTATACCCGTTACAATGTTATGGGAAAAATTTCAGCCCAATTGACAGAGATGCTGAAAGTGGATTATACGGGCCGGTTTAGCCGGGTAGATTATTCACGCCCAACCGGTATGACGTCAGATTTTTACAGGGATATTCTCCGCAGGGCACGCCCAGTTCGACCGGTTTTTGACCCGAACGGATATTTTGCTTCCGACATAAACTATGCCGATCATATGCAAAACGGAGGAGAAACAGCGATGCAAAACGATGAAACCCGTCAACAGATCAAGATAACACTCACGCCATTAAAAGACTGGAACATTATAGGGGAATTGAACGCTAACTTTATCAATGACTGGACACATTCAGATACAAAACTGGTGTATTCTCATTATGCAAGTGAACCGGAGAAAACATATCTTTCGGTTTACAGCGCCACAAATAATTCTGTGAGTGAAAACAGCACAAAACGTACATTCTTAAACCCGAACGTATATACGAATTATACAAAGTCGTTTGGTAATCATAAACATACCGGTACAGCCGGATTTCAGTATGAAAATATGCAAGCACGTTCATTGAGCGGTTCTCGTATAAGTATGATCACCGAAGAACTTCCCGTTTTAGACCTGACTACCGGAAGCACATATACCTTAGCGGGAAATTACAATAAATGGGCTACAATAGGCTTTTTCGGACGTCTTAACTATGATTATGAAGGGCGTTACCTGGCTGAAGCGAATCTTCGCTACGACGGTAGTTCACGCTTCAGGAGCGATTCCCGGTGGGTGTATTCGCCTTCGGTTTCCCTGGGATGGAATATAGCTCGTGAAAACTTTTGGGAACCACTGTCAAATCATGTTTCCATACTAAAGCTTCGGGGCTCGTACGGGCAATTGGCTAATCAAAACACCACCTTATTGTATCCCACTTATCAAACAATGTCGGTAGGCTCTTCTGACGGATTGTGGCTCATCGATGGCGTTCGTCCCAATACCAGCGCCGTTCCCTCTCTTATATCCACTTCTTTAACATGGGAAAAAGTAAAAACGCTGAACTTCGGTATCGACTGGGGAGCGTTGAACAACCGCCTGACAGGTTCTTTCGATTATTTTATCCGAGACACCGATGATATGGTAGGAGCCGGAGTAGAACTTCCGGTTATATTAGGGACAAGCGTTCCGAACACCAACAACAGGGCAATAAGAACAACAGGATGGGAACTCGAAGTGGGATGGAAAGACGCCGTAAATGATTTTCTTTACGGTATCCGTTTAAATTTGTCGGATGCACGCACCAAGATCACCAAATACGACAATCCTACCGGGAAATTGGCTACGGAAGCCTGGGATCAAACAATTATCGAAGGGCAGTGGTTAGGCGTCATTTATGGTTACGAAACCATTGGCATCGCAAAATCGGATGAAGAAATGCAGAACCATTTAGCAACTCTGCCGAACGGCGGCCAGGGGGCTTTAGGTTCACAATGGGCTGCCGGAGATATTATGTATCGTGATTTGAACGGCGACGGAAAAATCAGCAACGGAGCGGGAACAATTTATGACATGGGCGACTGGAAAAAGTTGGGAGACAATACCCCCCGCTATTTAGTGGGTATGAATCTTGATGCTTCCTGGAAAAATATCAGCCTGCAAATGTTCTGGCAAGGAGTTTTAAAGAAGGATCACGCCCCGTGGGAGGTTCCATTCTGGGGAGTAACCGGCGGAGGACAGTGGTGGAATACCGGCTTAAAAGAACATCTGGACTATTTCAGGGCTGATCCCGATCATCCACTCGGACAAAATCTGGATTCATATTATCCTCGCCCAATATTCAGCGATAAAAATCTGCAAACTCAATCCCGTTACATTTTAAATGCTGCTTACCTGCGTTTGAAGAGCCTGCAATTAGGGTACACGATCCCTTTGTCGCTCACAAATAAAGTAAAATTGGGAAAAGTAAAACTATTTGTTTCCGGAGAAAATTTATTGACCTTCACAAAACTGACAAAAGTGCTTGACCCTGAATCTGCCGGGATTGGAAACCGGGGAGGAGTAGTCTATCCTTTATCCAAGACCTATTCATTTGGCGTTAATGTAAACTTTTAAAAACAGAAAAAAATGAAAAAATACATATTAAATTCAACCGTCCTTTTAACTTGTCTCCTCTTTTGGATGTCAACCCTTACAAGTTGTAACGACGACTTAGATATAGAACCGCTTTCGCAGGTATCTCCCGAAAAATATCTCTGGAGCGAAGCTCAACTTGCTTCATACGTTTATAAATATTATGCCGATTATTCCGGATATGATAGTGAAAGTGTGGATAAAGGAGGTATGTTACCCAGCCATTTCGGCGGCGGATTGCCGGGTACATCGAATGGCGGCGGAGAATTAACGCCCTATTTCTTCGATTTAAATACGGACGACGTAGTCTCAAAGGTCGGCCATAAACGCTATGTGCCTGGCTTATGGAAAGTTGATGCAAACGGAGGATTCTGGAATTTCACAAATATCTATGCCTTGAATTATTTCCTGCAAACGGTAGTTCCGCGGTATGATGAAGGCAGGCTGACAGGTTCCATCACCAATATAAAACATCATATAGGCGAGGCATATTTTCTAAGAGCGCATGAATATTTTTTCCGTTTACGGAGATTAGGAGATTTCCCCATTGTAACCACTACGCTGCCGGATCAACAGGACGCCTTGACGGAAGCATCCAAACGTATGCCGAGGAACGAAGTGGCTCGTTTTATTCTAAGCGATCTCGACAAAGCCATAGAGTTGATGAATAATACGCCTCCCGGCGGAAAAACCAATCTCACAAAAAATGCGGCCTTACTTCTAAAAGCGCGTGTGGCTTTATTTGAAGGCACTTGGCTTAAATACCACGCAGGCACTGCAAGTGTGCCTAATGGCCCGGGATGGCCGGGAGCGGAAAAAGAGTACAACAAAAACTATCAGTTCTCTACCGGTAGTATAGAAGCCGAAAGCACTTACTTTTTAACTCAGGCCATGGCGGCGGCGGCGCAGGTTGCCGACGGAACAAGCCTGACGGAAAATAACAAAGTGATACAGGAATCCACAGCCCAACCGGAGAATCCTTATTATAACATGTTTACAGATAAAGATCTTCAAAAATACGATGAAGTGATAATGTACCGGTCATACAATACCACTCTCGGCGTTTCCCATGCATTGATGAATGCATTCTATTATGGAGCAGGCAGGGGATATACGCGGCAGTTCGCTGATGTTTTCCTTATGCAGAACGGATTACCGATCTACGCTTCCGGAAGCGGATACAGAGGCGATGATTTTGTAGAGGATACAAAGGTTGACCGGGATTGGAGATGGAGGCTGTTTATGAAGGCTCCGGGAGAAACCAAAGCATTTATTAATATTGCTGCGCCGGAAAAATTTCCTAACGCCCCATGGGTAACCAGTTCGGATATATTGCGTTCAACTGCTACCGGTTATGTATTGGGAAAGGCTTTCTCTCATGATTTTGAAATGCACGCCTTGGGCAGAGACGTCACCGCCTCGGTTGTTTTCCGTGCCGCAGAGGCCTATCTTACTTACATTGAGGCATGTTATGAAAAAGGAGGAACGATTGATTCAAAAGCGGATGCTTATTGGCGCGCTCTCCGTAGAAGAGCAGGTGTGGATGAAGACTACAACAAAACCATTGCCGCAACAAATTTATCTAAAGAAGCAGAAAACGATTGGGGCGCTTATTCTCACGGCAAGTTGGTAGATGCAACTCTCTATAATATCCGCCGGGAACGCCGGTGTGAATTTATTGGCGAAGGATATCGCCTAAATGACCTGTTACGATGGAGAGCGATGGATCAATTGAATGGCTTCCAGATTGAAGGGTGCAAAATATGGGGGCCTTTGAAAGATAGGTATGAAACCGATGCTTTGCTGGCCGACCAGGCAGACGAAAAAAGGAACACCGTTTCTTCTCCAACCTTAAGCGACTATTTAAGGCCATATCAGATTATAGAAGGGAATAACAATCATTATAACGGTTTGTTTTTTCAAAATGCCCATTACTTACATCCGATAGCCGTTCAACATTTTTTAATCTCCGCTTCAGACAGACAAACGGCGGCGA
>JAISZV010000056.1 GCA_031284475.1 Proteiniphilum sp.
TCTTGATTCTTGATTCTTGAATTATGATGTATGCAGAAGTAACCGTAAATCTTCCGATCTCCTATTGCAACGCAGAAGTAACCGTAAAATCTTCCGATCCTCTATTGCAGCATTTCCAGAAAAGTTTGTTCGTCGATTACCTTCACCCCTAACTTTAGTGCTTTCTCTAACTTGGCGGGCCCCATATTCTCCCCGGCAAGGATGTAGTCGGTATTTTTCGAGACCGAACCGCTGTTCTTTCCCCCGTTTTGGAGGATCATCACCTTGTACTCGTCCCGCGAATGAAGCTCAAACGTTCCGCTGATGACAATCGTCAGTCCTTTCAACTTATCGCTCTTTGCAGCCAGCGCCTCTTCGCTCAACGTAAATTGCAGTCCGTTTTGGCGCAATCGCCGTACAAAATCGCAATAGAGCGGATCGGCAAAGTAAGCGGTCACACTTTGCGCGATCCTCTCGCCGATCTCATCCACAGCGACCAATTGCTCAACGGTTGCCTGCGCCAACTGATCAATACCGGGAAACGCCTGTGCCAGTTTCTGCGCCACGGTTTCCCCCACAAAACGGACGCCAAGCGCATAAAGAACCCGCTCATAGGGTACCGACTTCGATTGTTCTATACTCTCCAGCAGATTGTTGGCGCTGGTCTCTCCCCAGCGTTCCAGGCCGGCAAGCTCCTCGAACCGCAACTGGTAGAGATTCGCCGCGTCACGGATCAATCCTTTATCATAAAGCAAATTGACGGTCTCCGGGCCAATGGCTATATTCATCGCCTTGCGGGTGACAAAGTGTTCTATCCGTCCCTTTATCTGCGTAGGACACCCTTCGCTATTGGGACAGTAATACGCCGCCTCGTCTTCATTGCGCACCAGGGGAGTTCCGCAATCGGGGCATTTGCGGGTAAAGGCGACCTTATCGCCCAACAGAAAGCGCGCTTCCTTATCCACACCGGTGATCTTGGGAATGATTTCTCCGCCTTTCTCCACATAAACCATGTCGCCGATATGCAGGTCGAGGGCGAGGACAGCGTCTTCATTGTAAAGGGAAGCCCTTTTCACCGTAGTGCCGGATAACAGCACCGGATCGAGGTTGGCGACGGGAGTGACGGCGCCTGTGCGCCCTACCTGGTAGGAGACCGACTCTAAGCGCGTAACCGCCTGCTCCGCATTGAACTTAAAGGCGATAGACCACCGGGGAAATTTGGAGGTGGCGCCTAAGTTTCGCTGCTGTATAAGCGAATCAACTTTCAAAACAACCCCGTCGGTGATCACCGGCAGGTTTTTTCGCGCAATATCCCACTCTTTCAGGTAATCGAAGACCTCCTCCGGCGTGCTGCACCGTCTCATAGCGTCCGACACGTTCAGTCCCCATTTCCGCGCCAGGGTCATATTATCAAAATGGCTCCGCGCCGGCAGGTCGTCCCCCAACAAGGAATAGACACAGGATTCCAGCTTACGGGAAGCCACCACACGGGAATCCTGCATCTTAAGGGTACCCGAAGCGGCGTTGCGCGGATTGGCGAACAGGGGTTCTTCCTGTTCGGCGCGCTCTTTGTTGAGCGCATCGAAAGAACTCCAGGGCATCAATATCTCGCCGCGCACCTCTATATAAGGCGGCACGTCGTTACCGTTCAGCACCAGCGGCACGTTGCGGATAGTCCGTACATTGGCCGTTACATCATCTCCCTTGCGCCCGTCGCCACGGGTCACCGCCCGCGTCAGCCGTCCGTGCTCATAGACCAGTGAAATAGACGTACCGTCGAATTTGAGTTCGCATACAATCTCAAACTCTTCGTTCAGCGCCCGCTTCACCCGGTTGTAGAAATCGGCGACCTCCCCCTCCGAGTAGGTATTCTGAAGCGAAAGCATGGGAAAACGATGCGTCACCTGTATGAAGTTATTGTTGACGTCGCTTCCCACACGCACCGAAGGCGAATTGGGATCATGGTATTCGGGATATGCCGTTTCCAGATCCATCAACTGCCGCATCAACCGGTCGAACTCAAAGTCGCTGATCGTGGGTTGTGATAACACGTAATAGTTGTAATTATGTTCATGCAGTTGCCTGCGAAGCATTTCAATTTGCTGTCTGACTGATTCCATTAATTAAAATCTATAAATGAAAAATAAAAGTGGAGAAGCCCCAAATCCGACATCCCAAGTCTCACATCCCACATCATACATCTCACATCCCACATCCCAAGTCCTAAATCATACATCCCAAATCCTAAATCCCACATCATACATCATACATCCCAAATCCCAAGTCCCAAGTCCCAAATCCCAAATCCGGCTCCCTACCGGAAAATCCTCATCCAGGGGTAATCCGGTCTTCTCTTCGCCGGTTTGTAGAAACTACCAATATTTACGGTAATGGAGAACGTTTGCTGGAACAATACCTCTCCTTCCGAGAAATGCAGGTTGCAGTTGACACGTGCCGAGGCATAATTCGATTCCAGCAGGCGTACATACCATTTACTTTGGAGGTAGGTAGAACCTCTCAGGAACGGGGAGCCCCAGTAGAGGTTACTGCCATGTACGGGAAACAGGCGCATCCTGGCGTCGCCGGTATAGAACCAGTTCTCCGTACCGATTCCATATAACTCAACGTCGGCCCTTGCCGTAAACCCCACCGGCTTATAAGACTCATCCGCTTTCCGGTCTCTTTCTATTCCGGCAAAAATACCGGCGGATAACAATCCTTTGAAACTGTTTGCCGCTTTATATGCCAGCCCTACCGATGCCATACCCTGCATTTGTTCGCTTACGCCATAGGCCGGATTTCCGGGGAAAGTGCCCGCATAATGAAAGAGATACGACTGAAAATCACCGAAAAATATCCCTTTGGACGCCTTTCCCGAAAACCCCAGATAGAAACTCTCCCTTGTATCTGCCGTAGCACACCCTGTCCAGTCCATCCAGGCGTTAAAAAAGTTACCTTTCTCCTTTATCTGCCAGAAAATGCCCTGCATAAGCGGCATAAAAAGATTCACCGAATCCCTGAAAAAGAAATCGGAATAATTGGGCAACGCCTCCTTCCGTGGGAAAGCCCCCGCCCGGAACAGTATCCTCGGCTTTTTATACTGGTAGTAAAGAGTCAAATCCGCTTTATTGACGGCTTCACTCATACCGGGTATCTTGAGCAGGTTTACGCCGGCATACACAGTGTGCGCCGAATCCCACGTAACGCCTCCCAGCATATTGAGCCATATCCCGTTCAACGTCTGCGAGTTGGTGAAGGAAGACTTCCCATACTCCCGGTTATCGAAAAAATAGTCGAGCCCTACCCCCCAACGGTATTGCTGTGCATGTAACGCCGGGATCGTGCACGATATACACATTACAAAGATAAACCTTTTCCACATACCCTTATTTACTTTCTGAGATGTGAATTTATTGAGACGCAAATAAATGATTATTCTACATCAATCCAACCGCTTAATCACCTTATCGCCTTTCCGCCGGTAAAGATAGTACAAAATTCAGGAAAGTGTAATTACTTATTAAGGTATTTCAGTTCTTCCATCATTGAACTGTATTGCTGGTATCACTCATTTGGGAAAAAGTTCAAAGGATTGACCCAAGTATGTTTTGTATTAAATCAGAAAGGTCTCAAGACTATCACTAAATTCTCTAAAAGCGATTTTTTTCTTTATTAAAGGATATCCTTCTTCGATCAATTCTTTCCAGAACATCGTATGTACATTTATCTTTTCGAGTGGCGTTCCATAATTTTCGGTAAATCCTGTTACACTAAACCATGAAGCAGGTGTTATTTTATTCCTAATCATATATTGGCTCAACCCTACTTCACATTCGATTATCATAGCCTCTCTCAATATCTTTTTATCCTTTATAGCGAAAAAACGCTCAAAACGTACAGCAAGAAAAAACTTTTGCAAAAGATCGATGGCTTCTTCTTTGAAGATTAGAAAATGGCTTTGGAGATGATAAGTGTCTACTGTCTCTTTAGGAGATGGATTCTCAAAACTGTCTGTTATCCCGCAGAATTTGGACTCTTGTAATTCAAGCCAACTGAAAAAATCATTTAAATTCCTATTTTCCAATAAAATATTACTATTGTTTACAAAGGCAACTAAATTATATTTAGATAAATCTTTACCATTAATTGCCTGATATAAAAACCCAAAATCATATCCTTTATTCTCTAAAGACAAGCATTCACAATCTAAGTTTTCTATCCGTGACCTATAATTAGTTAGAACAACAACTTCATCAAAGTGATTCTTTAATTCGTTGATATATCTTACATCAGAATGTTTAATTTCACTTTCAGTATAGCAGACAAAATAACATAAAGATACTCCCTTCTCATTTTTATTTTCCCGAATATCTTCATCACAATTTATACAATCGTATTGAGACCATGTTTGTTTTTTGATACTCAGCCATTCATTCTTTGATTCTATATAGCACTTTTTTAATAACAAATTCACTTTATCATGATTAGCCCTTATTTCATTTATTGAATTCTTATAATAATTCCATGTAAGATTAAGCACTCTATGATACCCGATATTCTTAAACTTCTTCAAAAGAATATTTTTTTTCAAAAAAAATAATTCATCCCAATATTTTTCATTAAAAATCCCTGCCTGTTGTTTTTTATGCAATCTATAATCCATCAACTCTTCATCAATAGGAATTATCTCTTTATGCATTGCCAGCGTCCGCGCGATTATGAGATCATGGAACTCATAGTCATACCTCCCCTGGAATGGTAATAAACTACTTATGGCCTCAGATTTAAGGACTAATGTTGCTCCGGTAGCTATATTACCCAATCTCAACAAAAATTCAAACAACCGTTCTGTACTCAACAGACATTCATCTCCTTTTTTTACTCCAAACGACTCCCACAAACTCCCCGTTATTTTATTACCTTTCTCATCAATAAGGCTTGC
>JAISZV010000102.1 GCA_031284475.1 Proteiniphilum sp.
TGAAGGACGTATGCTCTAAAATGAACACCGGCGCCAAGTACGACTCCAAAGCGTTTAAAAAATCGGTAGGATTGAATGGCGTTGGCATCAAGGCCGTCAATGCCCTCTCTTCTTCTTTCGCGATGGAGAGCGTTAGGGAGGGTAAGATGAAACTGGCGGAATTCAGGCAGGGTATGCTTTTGAACGACGGGGAAATCGTGCCTACCGAGAGTTCAAACGGCACCTGCGTAACCTTTACGCCCGACGCGGAGATTTTTGGCGAATACCATTACCGGGACGAACATATAGAACCGTTGCTGAAAAACTATGTCTTCCTGAATATAGGATTGACCATCGTTTTCAACGGAAAGAAATTTATTTCAAAAAACGGGCTGGAAGACCTGCTGAACGAAAACCTCACTTCCGAAGAACTCTATCCCATCATCCACCTCTTTGGGGAAGATATTGAAGTGGCTATCACGCATACCAATCAGTATGGCGAGGAGTACTACTCCTTTGTCAACGGGCAGCACACCACGCAGGGCGGTACGCACCTTGCCGCTTTCCGCGAGGCGACGGCGCGCGTAATCAAGGAGTTCTACAACCGTAATTTTGAGTATTCCGACATCCGCAACGGCATGGTGGCCGCCATCAGCATCAAAGTAGAAGAACCGGTGTTTGAGTCGCAAACAAAAACCAAACTCGGCTCGAAAGAGATGTCGCCCAACGGCGTTTCCGTGAGCAAGCATATCAACGACTTTCTTAAAAAGGAACTGGATAATTACCTGCACAAGAATGTTGATACGGTGGAGGCGTTGCAGAAAAAAATACTCGATTCGGAAAAGGAACGCAAAGCCATTGCGGGCGTTACCAAACTGGCCCGCGAACGGGCGAAAAAAGCCAACCTGCACAATAAAAAACTGAGGGATTGCCGCATCCATTATAACGACGCAAAAGGAGATGACAGGGATAAGGCAGCGATCTTTATCACCGAGGGGGATTCGGCCAGCGGATCCATCACCAAAAGCCGTGATCCGAATCTCCAGGCGGTATTCAGCCTAAGGGGAAAACCCCTCAACTGCTTCGGGCTGACAAAGAAGATCGTATATGAGAACGAGGAGTTCAATCTCTTGCAGGCGGCGCTGAATATTGAAGAAAATATGGATGGCTTACGCTACAATAGAGTGATCATTGCTACCGACGCCGATACCGACGGGATGCATATCCGCTTGTTGCTGCTTACTTTCTTCCTGCAATTCTTTCCCGACCTCATCAAGAAAGGGCATGTGCACATCCTTCAAACGCCCCTTTTCCGAGTGCGTAATAAAAAGAAAACGCTCTATTGCTATACCGAGGAAGAACGGCTCGGCGCTATTGAAGAACTTGGGCCTAATCCCGAAATAACCCGTTTCAAAGGACTGGGAGAGATTTCGCCCGATGAGTTCCGCAACTTTATAGGCGAAGATATGCGGCTCGACAGGGTAACTATGCGGAAAGAAGACCTCCTGAAAGAACTGCTTGAGTTCTATATGGGCAAAAATACCCCTGAACGGCAATCTTTTATCATTGATAATTTAGTAGTGGAAGAGGATGAAGTAGCATAATCAATTGACAATTGATAATTGACAATTGACAATTGACAATTATCAGTTATCAATCTACTTTAATAAGGTTTTTTGTCGGAAACGGGCAAAAAATAAGGTTAGTAATCGCGTTCTTATAAAATGATTTATTAGGTTTTTGCACTTTTTAAAGAGGTTTCAATTATCAATTATCAATTATCAATTATCAATTAAATAAGTATGTTTCAAACAGAACCCGTCAGGCTGCGTACCGCCCTGTTTCCCGGCACGTTCGACCCTTTCACCGTTGGCCACGAGTCGTTGGTGCGCAGGGGATTATCCCTGATGGATGAGATTGTGGTTGCCATAGGGGAGAATGAGGCGAAAAAATCGTTTTTCCCTTTGGATAAACGACTCAGGATGATACGTGAACTATACGAAAACGAACCGCGCGTAAGGGTGGAGAGTTACGATTCCCTAACCATAGAATTTGCGCAGAAAATAGGCGCGCAGTATATCCTACGGGGCATCA
This sequence comes from Proteiniphilum sp., assembly GCA_031284475.1. Lineage (GTDB taxonomy): Bacteria > Bacteroidota > Bacteroidia > Bacteroidales > Dysgonomonadaceae > Proteiniphilum. Next base: position 2,074 of record JAISZV010000102.1, read on the forward strand.
GGTCGGTGGTCGATTTTGAATATGAGAAGACGATCGCCGATATGAACCGGACTATTTCGGGAATCGAAACGTTTGTGCTGTTTACGGAACCGGCCCTTACCCACGTAAGTTCGTCGCATGTGAGGGAATTGCTGCGTTATGGGTACGATGTAAGCGGCTTTGTTCCCCAAAGAATAAAACTATAAATTACTATAATACAATAAAATGTTGAAAAGAATAATACCGGTTATTTTAGGCGCTTTGTTTTTGAACGGATGCGTCTATGCACAATTCAGGCCATCGCCCGAAGGCGTTAAATTAGAGCGGAGCCTTCAACTTATCAAGGGTCTTTATGTGGACGACGTAGATACGCAGGCGCTAACCGAAGCGGCCATACGCGGTATGCTGAAAGAGTTGGACCCGCACTCCACGTATCTCAACAAAGAAGAAGTAACGGCCATGAACGAACCGTTACAGGGAAATTTTGAAGGGATCGGCATTTCGTTCAATATGCTATCCGATACGCTCTACGTAATGGAAGTCATTTCCGGCGGCCCGTCGCAGGAAGTGGGTATTATGCCGGGAGATAAGATCATCTACGTGAACGATACGCTGATTGCCGGGGTAAAAATGAACAACCAAGACGTTGTATCGAAGTTACGCGGGCCAAAAGGTACGGTTGTGAATGTAAAGGCGCTCCGGAGGGGTGTAACGGGATTAATGCCCTTCAGGATTGTACGCGGTAAAATACCCCTCGTTAGTATCGATGCTTCATACATGGTAGCGGATGATATAGGGTATATCCGCCTGAGCAGGTTCGGCATTACTTCGGGCGACGAGTTACGGCGGGCAAAGCAGGAACTGATAGCGCAGGGCATGAAACACCTCATCTTAGACCTTACCGATAACGGAGGAGGCATCCTGCAAACCGCCAACGATATAGTGGATGAGTTTTTGGAAGAAAGTAAACTGATCGTCTATACGGAAGGGAAAAACCAGCCCCGCTATACAATGAATGCCACGGGAGGAGATGAACTGAAAGGAGGAAGGCTGGTGATATTGGTCAACGAGGCTTCGGCCTCCGCAAGCGAGATACTTGCCGGGGCTATACAGGATTGGGACCGGGGAGTGATTGTAGGACGAAGAACTTTTGGAAAAGGATTGGTGCAACGCCAGTTGCCGCTTCCCGACGGCGCTATGATCCGCCTTACCGTGGCAAAGTATTATACGCCTACCGGCAGAAGCATCCAAAAGCCGTATGAGAATGGAGATCAGGATACATACAATCGTGATTTTATAAACCGGTACAACCACGGCGAACTGTTCCGGGCCGACAGCATTCATTTTCCCGATTCGCTGAAATATACCACATTGGTAAACAAACGTACGGTGTACGGCGGCGGAGGCATTATGCCGGATTATTTTGTGCCGATCGACACAACGGCGGGCACCATGCTGCATGCCAAACTCAACGCTATGGGGGTGATCTACAGGCTGGCTATTTCCGAAGTGGATAACCGCCGGCAGGAACTACTGCAAAAATACCCTGAATCGGGTGTGTTCAATGAGAATTACCAGATAACGGAAGCGTTGGCCGCCAGATTGAAAAACCTTGCCGCCGAAGAGAAAATAGAGTGGAATGAAGAACAATTCGCCTCTTCCCGCACGTTGATATTTGTGCAGCTAAAAGCGTTGATCGCCCGCGATCTGTACGACTCGTCGGCATTTTATCGCGTTGTCAATAAAGAAAACGATATCTTCATGGAAGGGTTGAAGATTATTTCCGATGATAACCGGTACCAGGGATTGCTCAAAGGTATACAATAATGTAGGGGAAAACCTGTTTTCTTACCTCAAGAACGCACCGGCGGATTATAATCTGTCCGGTGCGTTTGATTGTAATCGCCCGGTGTATTTGATTACAATTAATAGATGTGTTTGGTTATAACCAACCGGTATGATAGGCTACAGTCCGCCGCCCCTTTTCATTCGGTTGTCTGTTTATATTCAATTTTCATTAGCGCATTAAAATCGCTTTTCCGCATTAGTAGATCATGCCGCTTCCGAGGCAAAGTTTTTTCTCTCCGTCATAAATAACGCCGAACTGCCCGGCGGGACCACCATAAGCTAAAGCATACGAAAAAGGATCGAAGTACAGAAGTCAGGAAGTCCCTGCGGGACGACACTCTATTAACCGTATGCTTTAGCTTACGGTTATGACGTAGATACACCTCAGAAAGTCCTGCCCGGACGACACGTTATTGATCGTATGTTTCGGCTGCATACCGGACAGTTTTCTGCACGGTAAAGTGTCGTCCCTAACGGGGCTTCATGTAATATATTCATACTTTTACCGTAAGTTCAAATTAGAACTGCAACAAATCGGGAAGGTCTCTGCTCCGCCCATGAGCGGAGCAGAGACCCTCAGGCAGGAATAAATTCATAATGGCAATACGAAAAAGGAGGCCGGAGCCACCCTAAAATTAATTACTTTTGTATTGCTTATGTACAGTCAATTAACTTCGGAGCAAAGGTACACAATTTGTGTGCTGCTCCAGCAGGGTCAGCATAAAAAAGATATAGCAAGGGCTATA
>JAISZV010000140.1 GCA_031284475.1 Proteiniphilum sp.
CGAGAAAGTGGAACGGGATGCATTTGATCACTGGCTGGATGCTAATTACGTGCAGCCTTACAATATCCGCATTGCTTACCGCATAGAAGATGTGGAGACCGACTTCGACTATAATGTGATACCCGCCGATTTAAAAAAATCGAAACAGATGGCCATCCTGTTAAAGCATTTATGGTTGGAAGCATATACGGAGGTAGCGAGAGACGGCGTCCATTTTATCCGCACAACAGCGCCGAAACATTTCCATTTTATCGGTTCTGCGGAACATAATCCCGGTGAGAATACAATCCGGCTGGGTGTGGCGGAAGGAGGGAAAAAGATAACAATTACGGAAGTAAACAACTTGGATCCCTATAATATCATCTATCAGAACTTCTTCAACACCGTTCATCATGAGTTTGGACATGTCCTGCACCAGACCGTCAACTATCCGACCGAATTCCGTACGATCTCTGCTGCCGATTATGCTCCGACTACATGGTTTAACCGTAATCCCACCCAGGCCGCCCAACTGGGTTTTGTATCGAATTATGCAGGATCACAGCACCAGGAGGACTTTGTGGAAGTGTTGGCTCGCTATCTTACCCGTACCGACACGGAATGGAATGCTATAATGGATGTTGCAGGCGAAGAAGGGAGAACTAAAATTCTTCAAAAGTTGGAGATTGTGAAAACTTATATGAAAGTGTCATGGGGAGTAGATCTTGATCGACTGAAAACGGTAGTGCAGCGTCGTGCGAACGAGATTCAATATATGGATTTAGAAGAACTTGACTTTTAATATGGAGAGACGATTATGAAGAAAATATATTATTTGATAATATTAGCGATAGGCTTGTCGCAAGCCTGTACGCCGGAAACCGAGTTGCTTTTCGACAAACCGGCTTCGGAAAGGATGAGTGAAACCCTGAAAAATTATCAGGAACTGCTGGTTTCCGATTCCAATGGATGGATAGTAGAATATTACCCCCATTCCAGTCGGACGTATGGCGGTTTCAACCTGTTTTTTCAATTTACGGAAAAAGAGGTTACAGTAAAAACAGAACTGGAATCTTCTATTTTAACCGTGGATAAGGCTACAAGTTCTTACTCGTTGGGGCAAGATATGGGACCCACCCTGAACTTTAACAGTTACAATGAAATTCTTAACTACTTTTCCGATCCGGCGCTGCCGGTAGGAGGAGGAGCGGGTTTCGGACTGGAAGGCGACTATGAATTTGTCTTTATGTCGGGCAACGCCTCTGAGATTATCCTGCGCGGGAAAAAGACCCAAAATACCATCCGCCTTACCCCTATCTCTGCGGAAAACTGGGAAAAATACCGCGAAGATGCGGTGGCAATGAAAAGCACTTTTGGTGCGCCCGCATACGTTATTACGGTGAACGGGAAAGAACTCACCTCCATCACAAAGCCCACTCCTGCCTATAACCGTTTTGTTGTTACGTATGAAGAGAATGAAGAATCCGTTACCGCCAATGTGGCTTATGTTACCACTCCTACCGGAATACGCCTTTATGAACCGTTGACCATTGACGGAGTAACCGTGCAGGATTTCACTTTCAACGCCGCTTCCGAACAGATGGAGTCGTTGGATGGAACAGTTGTTATTAAACAGGTATTTCCACCGTTGGAAGATGTCTTTATAAACAGTCTCTCTTCTAGCAGGTGGTTCTTATCTTCCGGAGCGATGGGTAGTGGATTTTTGCCTTCATTCAATGCGATAAAATCCGGAATTAACGCGATTGGAGAAGATTTGGCTTTTGCCTGGATCGGCATTTCAGCAAGCACCAGCAAGCCGAGTTTTACTTTTGGCTCTTATGACGGAAGCTCAGTGTGGTACGGTAGTAATTTATTGGATTTTACCAAAGTAGAGGGAGAAGCAGGACGGCTGAAAATAACCGTTACATCGGTCTATGAAGTGAATTGGGCGTGGTATCTCAACTATGTACCTGCATTAGGGCAATTTGCCGCTTTGCTGGGCGGAGAGTATATTATAACAACTACCAGTCCGCGAGACAACATTAGCTCCTTTACGCTTACCAATCCGGTAAATGCGGAAAAGACTTTAACATTAGTATTGGAGCAGGTAACATTTCCTTGATATTTATTTAACAACCTAAATGAATTAGCTTATGAAACGAGTAATATATTTTCTGATGGCATTGGCATTTACAGCCGGATGCAGTCAGTATGAGTATAAACTGTCGGATTCGGGTCTGACGGTAACGGAATCGCTTCTCGAATTTACCGCAAAAGGCGGGGATGGATATATCTTGGTGGAGAGCGGCAATTCTATTAAGGCAGAGAGCAATTCCAACTGGTGCCAGATTAAAGTGTCCGGCAAAAAAATAGAGGTAACGGTTGCGCCTTATGACGGGATTGAAAACCGGACGGCTGTTGTGTCGATAACCGCCGGTGAGGATTATCCGGTGAACGTGCCTGTCACGCAATTCGCCTCGCGTTTTATTATTGATGATCTTGCCTTTGATATTGATTTCCTTGCATCCTCAATGAAAACAGCGGCTATCTCTGATAACGCAATAACCGTTTCCACTGTAAATACGTGGATTGACGCCCGTTATGAGAGAGATTCCGTTTTTATTACCGTTGAGAGAAACAACAATCCCGCGGCGCGTACGGGAAAGGTGGAGGTAACGTCCAACAATATTACCCAGTCTATCGTAATAAATCAAGCGGGGAGATCGCTTGCTTTTGAAGATGTGTTGGGCAACTATGAAATGAGTTACCAGAGCACTCCCACTTCTGCCGTCAGCAAGAGAAATGTCTCTTTTGTACGATCAGCCACAACAGGGTATTACGACGTAACCGGTTTGCCCCTGGGCATATTGAAGGTGAAGTTTAACAGCACAAACAAAACGCTTGAAATATATGCCGGGCAGAATATGGGCGTAGATTCGAGAGATCCGTCAAGAGTAATCGTGCCGCTTGTGTACGATACTGCCCAAGGTTATATATCCTGGTCCGAAAGTTACTTCTATAAAGGCGTATGGAACAACGCTTTTGATGCCGGTATGGCATTCACTTTTGAAGACAGCGGTTCGTGGGCCGGTTATATCATTAACGCTTTGTATTTCGTCTCATCCAACCAGTATCCTGTTGCAAACGGAAGTTACACAGGTGCATTCATATACATCAATATATCCCTGAAAAAACTGAATAATTAACAAAAGTAATAATGAACGTAATGAACTGCCCGTCCGCTTGCGGCGGGGTAGTTCATTCTCTCTACTTTTGAAAAGGAGGTTAATCTGCAAAGGTTAGCCTCTTTTTGATGTGCCGTGCATGGCAGTTAATTTGGTGGTGCAAGTCCGTTATGGGGGAGGTAGTAGTCAATCATTAGCTCAAGGCAAGGGTATCTATATCACAGCAGGCTGTGGCATCGTATCATATCTGTTTTTATAAAAAAATCCTTTCTTAAGGATATGTTATTATTAAACAACCCCTCGGGAATCGATCGTAATCCCGCAGCTCGCTCCGGGAGGAACATACAAGATGAAAATCACTAAGCAGTACGGTGGCGGCGCATTGCTGAAAGAGCTGGGAAGCGCAAATGATTTAATGATGTGGCGAAAGGTGGGAAGGATAGAATACATTAATTTTGTCCCGTCAGGGACGACACTTATACACATCAACGCGCATGAGCTGCGTACAACTACTTATCCACGCGGTAATCCGCTTCTCCTGGCCTTGCAAGTATGCTTTTGTGGAACAAAGGAAGGGATTGACGAATATCTTTTTACCTGCGTTGTTTTGTGCGGAGGCACAATAGATAATGTTTTTACCGCTTGAAATAGAAATCCCCAAATCCTCAACGTGGGGATTTGGGGAATATGAGGACATTATTGTAAAATACTAAATTACAGTTAATTATAAAACAACTACGCAATTACTGCCCTATTAGTGCGCAATATGTGCAATTACTGCGCATTTAACTCATAATAACTTCCTGCACCATAACCAATATTATGAAATATGTTTTTGCTCACTAAATCAGAGAGTTCTACTGTTGCCCATCGTCTTGCTACCGAAGTGAGTGTTTGATACTCGCCGTTAGTAATTTTTCCTTTTGTTTTTACATATTCAACGGCTTTCATTTGACGGTCGTTAAGTCCGAGTTTTTCAAGTTGTTCTTTTGAAAATCTGTCTTTGAAAAGTTTAACCATAAAACCTCCCATATCTTCTTCGAGGGTAGGAGTGGGTATTCCTGCCGCTTTGCAGGAATTTACGATTTTCATTATACCACTTCCCCACGAATCTATGTAGCCGCCAAGAAAACAAGCGTTAGCGAGGATAGGATTGCGGGGTCTTTGCCGAAAAGAACGATTGCGGCGCGTTTGAGTTTGCCGTTTTTCGTTAAATGGAGTTTATCAAGCAATTCAGGCGTGGAAAGTCCTTCAATATCAGGCAAACGCCCTGCTTCTTCGGCTTTGTGCAAAAAATTCTTGATTGCTGGTTCGTCAATATCGTCGAAAGAGGCATCTTCTTCTATAACGTCATCCCATGCGTGCCCTGCACGTTTGAGCAGAAACTCATTGAGGGCAGCCCCTGTCAATTCTTGTTTGACACTGCCGCTACGGTAGTAATACCTGCCACGCATGGAAATAGGTACTGAATAGGATTGCACAACGATTTCAATGGAATCTTTGTCGTCTTCCTGCAACAGATTGACTTCTGCGGTAATCCCCATATAGTTTTTGATTTTGTTCGGGATTTCCTCCATCAGCGTTTTCTGGTCTTCCACGCCGACAACGGTAGGGGCATCGCTCATGTCGATATAGATTTTGCCGCCCTGTAATACATTCGCCGGCTCCCTTATGAGCGTTGATCTATCAAAAAGATAGCTGATTATGGCGGAATCAATGATGAATACTACCGGTTTGTTTACAAAATGCGAAAAAAAATTAACATGTTGTTTATATGGAATTTTTTTTGTTTGTTTTATTTTTTATTCAATAATATAGTGTATATTTGCAGTTTTATATTATTTGAAGCGAATTGAGAGTAAATTGAAAGCAAGTTATGGAATAGTTTAAAATTAGTGATTTTGTTTGATTGTATTATAATAGACAAATGATTAATGATAGTAAAGAAGTAGTATTAAGTTTTAATTTTAAAAAGTGGAGTTTATGAAAAGATTAACTTTATGGTTAGCATGCTTGTTCATAAGCATGGGATTAGCAATCGCGCAAAATAAAACAGTATCGGGAAC
>JAISZV010000202.1 GCA_031284475.1 Proteiniphilum sp.
GTTTTTATTGCTTTCGTTTCCGGTGATTTTACCTCTTTATTCATTCCCGTGTATGTTTGCATCACTTAAAATATCATCAATTAAGTAATGTCCATTCTCCTCTGTAAGAAGCAATCTGACACAAATTTTTTTGTCGTTTGACCAGGCATAACACACGCTGTAAACATTTTCCTGTCCTGTTTCAGGTTTAATTTCGAGCGTTTTCAAAATTTCCCTGTCACAGTCCTGCGCCTGAATGAGCGGGTCATAATCCAAATCCGGGTCTTCCAGTTTGTCCGACAAAGCCGTTGTGAGGTATTTGTTTTTTATTGCAGTCGCGGTTTCCCGATTTCCTGCGGGACTGTCGCAATCCAAAATGTACGCCGTATAAAACTCTTTCAGGGTTTGAACGGCTTTTTCTTCCCTGCTATCGGCTGTTGCCGGGATTGCAGTCCTGCTTTTACCGCTTTGCCCGCATGACTGGGTAATAATCACCAATACAATCAGTAAGTATTTTAGATGCTTTATTTTCATATTTCTTTTTTTTGCAAAAGTATAACATATTCCAATCTGGTAGTACCGGTTTTTATTTCCATCTGAAAATTATATATTCAGGTTTATATGTCCTGTAATCGTTGCCGGGCCAAAAATCTCTTTGCTTGAAATCAGATACCCATTGAACTCCATTATACATCTGAATATGACCATATTGATGATATTTATTCTTTCCTTGAAAAGCTTTTAATACAACAATATCTCCTTTCTTTGGAACGTAACCAGTTGAATCTACTATACTGAAGCCAATTTTAGGTAAAAAAACATCATAATTTGTTGCTCCTCCAGGTCTGCCCTCTGTAGAAAGTCCACCTGCTTCTATGGCTAACCTTACATATTTGGCACAATAGCCTATGGAACGGGGTTCTGCATTCTTATCCAATGCTGCTACTGCTTTGGATATATTAAAAGCGCCTCGTGAATCATCTTTATCCATTCCAATGATAAATTGTAAGATACGGGTAGCGAATTCCGTGTAATTTGTGACATTACTTAATGGTGGAGAATTCTTTTTTTCTTTATTGGGAGATTTTAGTTTTTCTATGTCTTCTGCAACAGACCGTAATGTGTTTTGAGTTGAACTGCTACCGGACACCTGATTCTGCAAATCGGCTAACACCCTTTCGATATCCTTTACCTGCATTTCGATATGGCTCCGGTCAATGTATGTACTTACCGGCACGAAGGCTTTATAAAAATCCTTAGACATCTCTTTAAGCTTTTCGGCTTCCCTGGCAACAATCCGGTCGGTTTCCGCTTTTTGGGCGGCTGCTTTTTGGGCAGCAGCTTTCTCCGCTGCCGCTTTTGCCTTTGCAGCAGCATCCGCCCGGGCGATTGCTTCGGCTTCTCTTGCTGCCCGCGCCGCTTCCGAGGCTTTAAGTTTGGCTGTTGAGGCTTCCATATTTGCGATGGACTGTTGTCTGAGTTTTTCGCTTAGCTCCCTCATCTTCGTTATCATTTCTTCACGGCGCCGCTTCAAGTCTGCCTCAATTTTTACGTCCATAGCTGCCGACGGACTGTTCGGAGAATATGTCGGAGTAGCTATACAAATATTTATGGTATCGACTTGATAAAACATTTCGGTTTTGCTCCTGTTGGTGTAGTGAACCGATGTTTCATATCCCCGACAGGCATAACCCACACCTTCTACCGCTCCCTCGTAGGGGATGCCCTGCTCGCACAAGAAGGCATATTCTTCTTTTGAAATCTTCATTTTGCCCAGAAATTATCGTGTTCAATGCCGTTTAATTTTACCTTTTCGGGAGAAATGACCAAAATGGTATTCGTTCCCGTATAGGCGCTGATTTGCCGCGTGAGATTGATGCAATAGGCATTGGTGAACTCCACCTTGAGCACGGTCATACCCAAATCGGTCTGAAACAGCACGGTTCCGCTTTTCCGCAGCGTGGAAGTTTTTGCCCAGGTGTACAGGCTGTTTGTTGCCGCCTGCGAGATGTGGACAGTCAGTTGTCCTCCCTCAATTTCATGCTGGGGCTGCCCCCTGAAATCAGTCGGCTGTTCAAAATTGATGTCGAAGTGTTCGACATCGAACGTTTCTCCATCAAGAGAAAATTCTGCATTGATATGTGATAACGGTAACATCGTCGTTCATTGTTTTATTTATCGTAAATCCATTCATTTTCAAACTCAATTCCATCGCCTACTATCATTTTTTCAGTCTGGATAACTAATTTGGTGCAAGTATAACTGTCGCCTTTTTCCGTATAATCAATACCAAAACTAATGCATGTCGCATTTTTGAAAATGATCTTTTCAACAGGAATGTTGTTCGCATCCAGCATTACAATTGTGCCATCGGAATATTTTCGGGAATTAAGCGCCCATTCAATCAAGTCTTTACGGGGTAATTGAGAAACCTTTACATTCAATGTACCGCTATACACTCTTGTGGTTGCCTTCCCGTTCCGGTCAACACCCTGCCGGAAGTCAAAATTACAGTCCAGTATCTCATAGCCTCCGTTAATGAGGCTCTTGATGTCGGCGGGGCTGTCTCCGCCTATCACTAAAAAACTTCTGTGTCCGAACATATCTTTATGTTTTTATATCGGTTATTATATTCAATCGGTAGTGGGGAAGAACGGAAGTCCTTCCCCATTATAATTAATTTATTGCTGCTCGTATGCTGCATCCCAATCCACATCGTCGTCGCCTTTGGTGCCGTCGAGTTTGATGATGAAACTCTTGGCAGGGAAGAACGGGGTGATGTGCAGGTCGAGAAAGACACGGTCTTTCTGTTTCGGGTCGCGCTCGAAACGGGTGATGCGGAACTTTTCTATCAGGCGGTCGGCGCCCTGTATGCCGTCGAGGAACTTGATAATCTGCTGGCGAAGGTCTTTTTCGGTCTTCGACGACCAGTTCTCGAATGCCCGGCGGTTGAGGAAGTCTATCAGCACCTTGGCAATGTAGTCGAACACGCGCACTACGGAATAGGTCTGCAATCCGAGATTATCACCGTTGAAAAGCGTCTTGGCAGAGAATGCCATCACTTTGCCGTATTCGTTCACCATCGGGATAAGCCCCATCTTTTCCAGGTGGGAGATTTCGCTTTTCTTGAGTTGGAAGACCACGCCGTCCACTTCGTTGATGCCGCCGTGTTTCTTTCCCGCCGTCACCTGCGACATGAGCGTGTAATACACTTTTCCCGCCAGGGCTGCCGCCGGCGAAACGTGCAGGTCTTCGGTTTCTTCCAGGTTTACGTAACGGGGACGTCCTATCAGCCAGTTGCACGCCATACACGTGTTGGAGCGGTAGGGATCGCCTCCTGTGTGGTTGGCCGTGAAGAACATGTCCACTACGTCGTCGGGCTTTTCCAGGTCGGCAAAATCGGTGAACAGTTGCGCCTTGTTTTCGTATGCAATCTTGCACCATTTTTCCAGCACCTTGTTGGAACCCAGATAGCCGGGTACAACCAGGATGGAATAGTTTTCCCTCAGGTCCAGACGGTCGTAATGCTGCTTCAATTCGGCGGCAATAAAATCAATGAACCGGGAATTGTCCAGGTCACGTATCTGTTCGGGAGCGGCATTAACGATAGTAATGTTTCGCAGTTTGTCCGATTCCGTATTCTTGTAGAACAACATGACCGAACGGTACGAGCGTTCCAGTTCCTTCACCGCATCGACGGCTACCCGCTGGTTTTTGTTCAGCAATTCCGATACGAAGGTTTCCTTCTCCCGGCTTTTATCCAACATGTCGCTGATGTCCTTCGAGCCGGACAACAGATTGATCCACAGCGAGACCGTTTTCTTCAAGTCTTCCCGCTCGCCTTTTTTGTTTT
>JAISZV010000236.1 GCA_031284475.1 Proteiniphilum sp.
TGCGCGGGAAAAGACGCCCGTGCTCATCACCGCTACAGTTTGAGAAACAGTTTCACTATTCCATCATTGCCATAGCCGACTTTGCTGCCGGAAGAATCAAAAACATCCCCGTCATTTCATTTTTCGCCGATTTTATCCCCCGCTGGATAAGTACGGATTTCTCTGCCGTTGATAACTCCGATTTTTTTTCCGGAATCCTTAATGTCGCTGCCGTCTACTCAAATATCCATTTTAATTCTCCTTCCTAAAAAGCGGGAACCGTATTGCTACCGCACGCCGAAACCGACGCCGCCATCACACTGAAAGCACTTCCGATAGATAAAAATCTTTTCTTTTTATGTTCATCTACGCTTTCCAAGCTTTCCAATCCAATACAATCTTCCGGTTGAGTGCCGCCACTTTACAAAAATGCTCGTTGATGTGGAGCGGGTTACCGTCTGCGTCTTCGTTGGCGTTGCGGACCATGCACATGGCGCAGAAACCCTGGCCAGGACAGTTCAGGCATTGGGGGAAGTCTTTTTTGCGGAGGCCCCGCAAGTACTTCACCTTAGGGGAGTTTTCCCAAATGTCGCGCAGTGTTGTCTCGTAAAGATTGCCGCAGACATAATCCTGCCACCCTGAGCAGGGGTACACGTTGCCATTGGCAACCATGCAGATGGATGAAATACAGACACCGCAGACCCGATCTTCGCCCCGGTCACGTTGTTCTTCCCGGAAAAAGTCATCCCGCAGGATTTCCCGCTGGTAGTCAGGATCGTTGCCGATGATGGTACTGATAATACCGCCCACTTCGTCAAGGGAAAGCCGATTGTCTATGTTATCCGTGGTGTGGTCATACCGTGCCATCAGAATATAATCGGTGATGACACGGCATTTATGCTTGTGCGCCCAGTTCAACACATCCACATAACAATTCTTGTTTTGCTTCATTGTGGGGCAACTTATTTGCAGGGGAATGTCGTTGTCGATGAGGCGCAGAATAGCGTCTCTTGTCTTGTAGAACGAACCGGGCAGTTTCGTGATGGAGTCGTGTATCTCCGGATTCATACTGTAAAGCGAAACCTGCACGCTGGAAAGGCGGTTAGCTTTCATCTCAGCGATGATGTCGTCATTTAGTAGTGTGAGGTTACTCAAAATGCCAATCGAAAAGTCGTACTCCTTTGCCTTATGTAAAAAATCACAAAATTTTTTGTGTACCATAGGCTCTCCACCTGAGAGAGTGAGGCTCAAAAGCTCCATATCACGGCATTGATCAAGCACGTCATAGAAGAGCGCCGATTCTATATCGCTGATTTTGTTCTCGTGAGGAATATAACAATGAACGCAACGCTCGTTACAACGGCTGGTAAGCTCGATTTGGAAACTAGTTAGGTGCGGGTTGTCCTTAAAATGTTCCTCAAGAAAATCCTGGGTGCTTTTTTGTGCCCGGCGGGTCACAGGGCTAAAGTCCTTCCTGATAGTCTTTGGTTGCAGCGCAGCATATGAAAATCTCCTGTCTTTGGCGTCAAGTTCCTGTACCGTTTCCCCTGAAACGATAAATCCGTCTTCCTCCAGAACCCGGTAAAATTCAATGATGTCCGGCTTGAGGGTATCCTGCAAAACATCTTTGAAAGCAATAACGATATCTCCAGCGATCTCGTCCAAGCTGCGAGGCGAACGGGATAATGCCTTTAGGAACACCACCCCTGAAGCGTCTACCACTCGGTCAGCGAAGTCGCTTCGGTTGGTGATATACCCAATATCGCCGTACTGCCTGATGAAGGTGTCAAATTTCTGCCGATAGAGTTTCATGATAAAACTTTCTCCTAAATAACTTCTTGTAGCATTCTTGTATAATACCAGTAAGCCATATTATTAAACAGTATGATGTATTAATTAAAGTAACTGATAATTTAATTTTTGCATAAATAAATTTTGAATATTTTTCTTTATTATTAAAAATATAAACAGGATATGTAGCCTTCGTTATTTTAACCGGCTTGAATCTATAATCTTTTCGGTTATAAATATCTAATCCGCGGTGTATTTTTTCTTCTAATATTTCATTACCTGTATATTTTTCATTATTATATTCTTGATGAGAAAACGCTTCTATTTTATATTTTATTTTTTTTATTCCGCCCTGATGAGAAAAATGCCAACCACCGTTTTTTATTACTTTATCTGTTTTACTATCTCGTAACTGTTGCGGTGTATAATTTAATTTTATAATATCTTCATAACGCGCTATTTTTGCCAAATCCCATGTCCTAAAAACGCAGCGTTTGTAATTTAAATAATAATTATAATAATCCTGTATCAATGCGTAAAGTCCGATTTTATTCTCTTTATAATATTTTATTGTATTAGGATTTGGTATTTCGTCAACATCGGAAACTAATATTGTATCATTTGTATCACAACAACGGATCCCTTCTATAATTTTATTCCTTTGATAATATTCCATATTCCAAGCATCTTTATATTCAGGATAATCAATAATTTTTATGTATATGATTTTATCAAGAAATTGCAAATATCTGTCTTGATTATTTTCAAAAAATAACGGCTTCTGCATATTGGAAAAGGTTTTATCGGCTTCTACTAACACAAATTTATCTACAATGCCTGATAGTATATTAAGCCTCATTTCCAATATATCGAGTTCATTAAAAAATAGAAAACAATCATAAACTAATCCAGACATAAATATTCTATATGCGGTTATTTACCACGCTCCTCCAATTCATAACAAGTTTCCGATTTAATAGAGTTGTTCAGAAGCCTCAGCATCTGAACAACTTCCGCTTAAATTGTCTGTGGGGGAACAAATCCCCCACAGACCAACACTTTTACGTCCTAAACCACTAAAATAGGCTTAGGACTTCTGAAAACAAGCATCGCAGTTCGGCAAACGGTCATTGGCCGGACAGCCAGCCGCGAACACACCTTGCTTGCTATTTTGGGCAAGGATTTTGGGGGGTGTATACGTCATATTTCTTCTCCTTTCCGTCCTTCACGGACGGTTAATATGTTACCAAGTTAAAACTTGTGTGGAAAACACCGTTGAAGGCGATGCCACGCTTACAAGGGCGACCATGGTTTTCGACGGAATTTTCGTTTCCATCTGCGCGGCGGTTCCCGCAGCCAACGGCTGCTTTCACGGAACACCTTCCGCGTTGTACGCCGCTTATGCGCGTACCGCATATCCGTCTTGGTCGTGTTCCTCCATTGTCACCTCCTTGTTTACGGAATAACCGCCCCGGCTTTACTTGCACTGGAAACCTCTGTTTTGTATGGCTTTACACACAAAACACTATCGGAAACAGCAGGCCTTTTTATCGTTTCACAACGCTGCTTTCTACGAACATGGCAGATGCAAGAACCGCCATAAGAGATGTGTGAAATACGTCCCCTGAAAAAGGCTCAATTAATACTGAATGCCGCAGACAGTAGTCGTCCCCAATTTTTACCAGTGCACCGCAAGAAATCTTTACAACATATTCAAACAATGCGTCCAAATTTTCGCTCTTGATTCCTTCCATCGGCACAAGAATTTTTGCCCATGTGCCGCTACTCGTGTCCTGAGCCTGCGATACTAGTGCTTTACCAACTACCTCGCCATTAGAAGAAACAAAAACGATGACATACCCAAAATCAAGTTCGGTGACATAATTGTAAGTGCTCTTGATATAGGTTTCTAAATCCTGCCATCCTGCCATATACTTCTCTTTTCGTAGTTTTTTAATCTTCGCAGATTATTGTTAGTTGCGCGGGAAAAGACGCCCGTGCTCATCACCGCTACAGTTTGAGAAACAGCTTCACTATTCCATCGTTGCCATAGCCGACTTTGCTGCCGGAATAATCAAAGACATCACCGTCATCCCATTCTTCGCCGATTTTATCCCCCGCTGGATAAGTACGGATTTCTCTGCCGTTGATAACTCCGATTTTTTCCCAGAATCCTTAATGTCGCCGGCATCAGCACGAATGTCCATATAAGATTTGTATCACTGTCCAACGGACAGGCTTTTTCTACTGGCCTTATATTGCGTCACAAGCTGTATCGCTGTGAAAAAGTAACATGTATGAAGCCTGAGGGCTTCGTGTTTTCCCCGCTTTCCATTATTCCTGTACGGATACTGCTTTCTTCCAGAAATTCATTCATGACTCACCGTTATGCACTATATGAGATCCAGGTATGCTCCGATTTGTCCAATCTCCTCAAATGCAGACGGAACAATTTTTTTGACAAGCGTCTTTTCTATAGAATGCATCCAGAAAAAGGCTCTAATCCTTTTGACAAGTTTGATAACGAACCATACCGGTGAAATAAGCAAGGAAAGCGCCAGAGAAAGAATGAACGATCCAATCTTAGACTCGCCTTCAGATGAAGCTTTGGACATAGTCAATAACTTGCCAAGGGTGCTTTTTAATGTGCCGAAAAAACCTGCAAAAAAGAAAGCCAATATACCACTCTCAATAAGGATTCCGATGATGGCGCCAACTGCCGCCCCGACAGCCATAAAAATGAAATCTTTGATCAATTGCTTTTTGCCCACC
The DNA here is from genome assembly GCA_031284475.1 of Proteiniphilum sp. Taxonomy (GTDB): domain Bacteria; phylum Bacteroidota; class Bacteroidia; order Bacteroidales; family Dysgonomonadaceae; genus Proteiniphilum. The sequence goes on from JAISZV010000236.1 coordinate 4,543, forward strand.
TGGAGTGTCGCCATAGAGAGCAAATTAGGGGCAAGATTTAATTGTCCGCTCCAATTGGCCTGCTGCTTTTGAGAGATAGCAATCATTTCCTTCACATGAATCTTTGACGCCAGATTACCCTTTGTGTCCATCTTTAGTACCGTCTCCCAATCTGCGTTAGCAGCGCCAAAGTCACCTTTGGATGCATAGGTGATACCACGAAATATATAAGCATGAACATAATCTGGCTTGAGATGCGTTGCCTCACTGAAATCCGCGATAGCTTTATCATAATCGCCTTTTTTCAGATATGTCTGACCGCGGGAGTCATACGGAACGGAGTTACGCGGGCTGATGCGTATTGTCTCATTGAAATCCGCGATAGCTTTGTCATATTCACCTTTTGCATCATAACAAAGCCCACGGCCGTGATAGCCGTTTAGTGCTTCCGGATTGAGACGGATTTCCGCATCAAAATCCGCAATAGCCTTATCCCATTCTTTTCTTTTGAGATACTCGCTGCCGCGCTCGTCATAGGATTCCGCATCAGTAGGGTTAACATCCTTCACTGCCATAATTTTCAACTCCTCTGTTTATTACACCGCCAGGAATGGCGGTATCAAAATATTGAACGGGTTGTTTCAAATAGTGAACGCTTATGGAACATGGTACCTTTACGTTACCGGGAAGACCCCGTTCTTTGCTAAAACTGCCGAATCGTATGGGCAGTCTCCTTGGGAACTGTGCATAAATAAAATGCACAGCATTTTATTTTAATTGCTTATGCAGTAAGGAAATAACATGACTAAACGGTTATGTTATTTCTGCACAGTTCCCAGTTGTTTGCGCGGGAAAAGACGCCCGTGCTCATCACCGCTACAGTTTGAGAAACAGCTTCACTATTCCATCATTGCCATAGCCGACTTTGCTACCGGAAGAATCAAAAACATCCCCGTCATTCCATTTTTCGCCGATTTTTTTTAAGGCAGGATATGTTAAGATGTCCCTGCCGTTGATGACTCCGATTTTTTTTCCGGAATCCTTAATGTCGCTACCGTCTACCCGAATGTCCATTTTTGTTTTCCTTTGTGCTTATAGTCCACATGACTTTTAATTTGTTTTATGTCGTATAGCCTGTCTTATCGCGGCGGTTCCCGCAGCCAACGGCTGCTTTCACGGAACACCTTCCGCGTTGTACGCCGCGTTTATACGCCGTATAAACGCGCTTCATGCGCGTACCGCATATCCGTCTTCTACCGGGCGGTTCGCTACGCAA